>JAIRYY010000267.1 GCA_031267485.1 Tannerella sp. | reverse complement strand
CCCCCCCGCCCCGTGAGCGGAGCGAAGCAATCGCCCATACACGCAGGGATTGCTTCACTGCGTTCGCAATGACGCCGGATGTGTCCCGTCATTGCGAGCGGAGCGAAGCAATCCAGGCACAGGCGTAACCCGGATTGCTTCGCTCCCCCGCCGGCGACGGAGGAATAGACCTTTGCACGGCTATGGTTCCTTTACAGGTATAATATTGAGTATTCATATATTATTTATTTCACATTACATAATGATGAATATCCGATGCCGAGGGAAATCTTCCCGAACAGCGCGGGAGGCTCGCCGCATGTGGGAGAAACCTTTCCGTAATTTCGCACTTTGCGGAATCTGCCGACGCGGACAGCAAGCCCGCGCCGGCGAGGAGACCGTCCTAAACGTTAGGAAATCTTCCCGCAAGTTGCGAGAGACCGTCCTAAACATTAGGAAACCTTCCTGCAAGTTGCGGGAGACTTTCCTAAACGTTAGGAAACCTTCCTGCAAGTTGCGGGGAACTTTCCTAAACGTTAGGAAACCTTCCTGCAAGTTGCGGGGAACTTTCCTAAACGTTAGGAAACCTTCCTGCAAGTTGCAGGAGACTTTCCTAAACATTAGGAAACCTTGCCGCAGGTTGCGGGAGACTTTCCTAAACGTTAGGAAACCTTCCTGCAAGTTGCGGGAGACTTTCCTAAAGAGTTGTCTAAAAATAATCATGTAATTCCGTCCGCTGACGGGACGGATGACCGGGACTAATTCTGCCGACATTCCGTCCCTGACGGCACGGAGCTTAAACGTCTCTGAAAATTGTTCTGCCGAGATGCTGTACCTGACGGGAGGGCGTCGCGAGGTTGTTTCCCGTCGGGACAGAATGTTGGTAGAATAATTGACCGCAACCAATTTTCCGCGTGCCGTCAGGTACGCTATGTGACAATCATCACATTCCGTACCTGACGGCACGGGGTTGGATGTGCATCCGGCATTTTCTACCGACATTTTGTCCCGGACGGGACAAGAGCGTCCCGTTTTTCTGTCCCTCCGGGACAGAATATTGGTAGAAAAATTGACCGCAACCAATTTTCCGCGTGCCGTCAGGTACGCCATGTGACTGTCGCCACATTCCGTACCTGACGGCACGGGGTTGGACAGGCCTCCGTTGTTTTCTACCGACATTCCGTACCTGACGGCACGGAGCTTAAACGTCTCTGAAAATTTTTCTGCCAATATTTTGTCCCTGACGGGACAAATCGTATACTCCAATTTGCTTATATCCATTATATATTATTTATTTCATGTTACTTATCACATATCATTAACCATTAACATGCGAACCACCTCCACACGGACATCCCACACGGGCGCACACAAAGGTGCGCCCCTACCATTAACATTCATCGTTCATCATTAATCACTAATCACTAATCACTAATCACTAACCACTAATCGTTCAAGCGCCTTTTCCAGGATGTGGCTTTTGCAGCAGAGGGAAATCCGCACATAGCGGTCGCCGGCGCTCCCGAAGATAAAGCCGGGCGTGATGAACACATTCGCGCCGTACAACGCCGCATTTGCCAGCGCCTCTCCGCTTTCCGCCGCGTCGGAGATACGTCCCCAGAGAAACATCCCGACCTGTTTTCCGTCATACGTGCAGCCCAGCGCCTCCATTATCTGTCCGGCGAGAGCGCGGCGGCTGCGATACACGACATTCATATTGTCATACCATTCCTTTCCGGCATTGAGCGCTTCGGCGGCGGCGGATTGCATTGGCCGGAACTGCCCGGAATCAACATTGCTCTTCACTTTCAATATCCACTGTACAAACCGGGGGTTCGACGCCAGCATCGCCATGCGCCAGCCGGGCATATTGTGCGACTTGCTCATCGAATTAAGCTCCACGCATATATCCCTGGCGCCCGGGGCGCTCAATATGCTCCGCGGATGTTCGTTCAGGATAAAACTGTACGGATTGTCGTTGCAGATGATTATCCCGTGGCGGTATCCGAAATCCACCAGCCGCCCGTACAGCTCCGCACTCGAATCGGCGCCCGTGGGCATGTTGGGATAATTCGTCCACATAAGTTTGACGGCAGGCCTGCCGGCCCCGCGCCTTTCGGCGAGCAGACGTTCAATCCCGTCGAAATCGGGATGCCAGCCGCTGTTTTCGTCCAATCGATACGAAACGATGTCGGCGCCGACGAGTTTGCTTACAGAGGTATACGTCGGGTATCCCGGATTGGGCACGAGCACGCCGTCGCCCGGATTGAGAAAAGCCAGCGAGATGTGTAAAATGCCCTCCTTCGAGCCTATCAGCGGCTGTATCTCCCTGTTGGGGTCAAGCTCCACGCCATACCAGCGAAGATACCATTCCGCAAACCCCTCGCGCAAAGCCGGGATACCGGTATACGGCTGATAACCGTGCGCGTCATTTTTCCGCACCTCGCGGCAAAAGACGTCGACCGCCCGTTCGGACGGGGGCATGTCCGGGCTTCCGATGCCAAGATTAATGACATCCTTACCGGCAGCGTTCATCTCCGCAACCTCTTTCAATTTCTTCGAAAAGTAGTATTCTTCCACACATCCGACCCGGTCGGCGGGCGAAAAGTCACACACCCCGCGTCCGTCCGCCATATTCACGCATGGCTGCTGCTCCGCGCCGGCCGGACGGCTGTCACATACTTTGTTTTCCTTCTGCATATTCACCTAAAATTTTTAAATCTATTGTTAATGGAATAATGGCATCCAGCGCCTGTTTGTAGCGGGTATAATCCGTAAATGTCAGATTGGCATAGAACAGATATTCCCATTCCCGCCCGATAATCGGAAGCGACTGAATCTTCGTCAGATTCATGTCGTAAAACGACAGTATGGTCAGCACTTTCGAGAGGCTTCCCGCGGTATGGGGCAGGGCGAAAACGACGGACGATTTGTTTTTCACCGTACCCCGCATGAGGCCTTCCGCGTTCCACCTGTCGGCAATGACAAGGAAACGGGTAAAGTTCCGGCTGTTCGTCTCTATCCCCTCAACAAGCACGTCCAGTCCGTACGTCTCCGCGACATGTTTGCCGCATACGGCCGCATGCCCCTGCAGTTTGTTTTCGGCAATCAATTTCGCGCTCAGCGCGGTATCCTCTTTTTCCACAATTTTCACGCCGGACAGCGTCTGCAGGAAATCGGCGCACTGCATCAGCGCAATCGGATGGGAATTGACCTCCCTCACGTCGGACAGGCGCGTCCCCGGCAGGGCGACAAGCGAATGGGATATGCGCAGTTTGTACTCTCCGATGATTGAACACCCGCTCTGCCGTATCAGCTCGTGATTCTGCAGCAAACTTCCGGCTATCGTGTTTTCGATCGCCATCAGCCCGACGACCGAGGCGTCGTCGCGTATTTGCCTTATGACGTCCCCGAACGTAATGCATCCGATAATGTCAATCTCTTCTCCCTCGAAATAATTATGGGCCGCCACATCGTGATACGAGCCGATAATTCCTTGAATTGCAATTTTTTTCATCTATACATTATTTTAATTATGAATTTTCAATCTCCAAAAAAAAAATCCCGCCGTCGTTACGGCAGGACTTTTATATTTTAATCTTAAGTTATCTTTTCAATTTCAACACATATAAAATTCCTGCCTTCACCTATCAAAGTAAAAGTAAAAATAAAAGTATGTATTAAAATAATTTCTCATCGTTCAAGTATTTCCGGTTGCAAAAGTACACACTTTTTTTTAACCGCCAAACAAATTGTCATTTTTTTTCTCGAAAAAGCGAATATCACATAAAGAGTAATTCGATTGAATAGATAATTGCCGCCAGCAGCGCGCTGACGGGAATGGTCAGTATCCACGCCACGAGCAGGCTTTTGGTGATGCCCCAGCGCACGGCGGACAGGCGTTTTGTCGCGCCGACGCCGATAATGGCGCCCGTAATGGTATGTGTCGTGCTTACCGGGATTTTCAGGTATTCCGTCAGATAGAGCGTCAGGGCGCCGACCGATTCGGCAATCATGCCCTCCATTGGCGTCACTTTCGTAATGCGCGTCCCCATTGTTCTCACGATTTTCCAGCCGCCCGACATCGTGCCGAGTGAAATCATCGTGAAACACGAAAAAGCGACCCAGTTCGGCAGGTCGTCGATGGATTCGATACCCAGCCCCAGTCCCAGCGGATGTGCGGCAATCATCGCCGCGGCAATAATCCCCATTACTTTCTGCGAATCGTTGAGGCCATGTCCGATGCTGAAAAGTGCGGACGACACCAGCTGCAATTTCTTGAACCACGCTTCTGCCCTGTACGGGTGGGCTTTCTTGCAGACATGCAGAACGGCCGTCGTAAACAGTAACGACAATATCATGCCGATGATGGGAGCCAGGAATATGAATGACGCAATTTTTATTATCACAACACTGTGTATCGCTTCAAAACCGTTTGCCATGACGGCGGCGCCAACGAAACCGCCGATAAGCGTGTGCGACGACGAGGAGGGAATGCCCAGCCACCAGGTTGCCAGGTTCCATATAATGGCGGCTATCACCCCCGCCAATATGATGGGAAGCGTGATATACGGCTCAAATACGGTCTTCGACACGGTATTTGCAATTCCGAACTCGCCTATGATGTATTTAGCGATAAAAAATGCCGTAAAATTAAAAAATGCCGCCCACAATACCGCCTGAAACGGCGTCAGAACTTTTGTTGACACGATTGTCGCTATGGAATTGGCAGCATCGTGAAATCCGTTTATATAGTCGAAGAGAAGACTGAGAACAATAATCGCGATTAGTAATTCCATTGGTAAAGCGTTTTAAGCATACTTTATAATGATTGTCCTTATAATTTTGCCCACGTGCTCCGCCATATCGGTCGTTTTTTCCATTTCGTACAAAATCTCCTTGAGTTTGAACAGTTCGATGCCGTCCTTTTCGTTTTCAAACAGTTTTATGACAAAATTTTCGTATACATCATCCGCCCTGTTCTCCATGTCATGCAAATCCTTACAGTACGACTTCAAAGCGGAAGAATTATTCTTCAACGACTCGATACCGTCCGTAATTCCGGCCAGCATAAGGGAAGCCTCCTTTATCAGCATGGCCAGCTCAACCGCATCGCCGGGGATGCTCTTGGGTTTGTACATGGCGATGCGTTTGGCCGAACTGTTAATCCCGTCCATCACATCATCGAGATACATGGCCAGGTCATACATGTCTTCCCGGTCGAAAGGCGTGATAAACGTGGAATTTAACTCGTCAAAAATCCGGTGGGAAAGTTTATCTCCCATGCGTTCCCACTCTTTAATCTGCCTGTAATACTCGACCTGCTGCTCGTGACTGCCGGTTTTCGTGCACTCGATAAGCATATCGGAGGCCGTGACCAATACGGATGAAAGCTCTTTAAACAAAGGAAAAAATTTGGGTTCCTTAGGGGTGAAACGACTGAAAAAGGAATTGTTCATACCATTTTATTATTATATGATTTCAGACTGCAAACTTATGCATAATGGCATTATGCTGCAAATTTTATTTATAAAAGTTATTAACATTAACGGATATGCCCTGTTGTCAGGACATTCGCCGAAGCGGCGAAACAATCCGGGAGCCATGGACGGCTGACCGGATTGTTTCGTTGCGGCTTACAGCGTTCTTATCCAGATATTGCGGAAACTGATCGGGTCGCTCGGGTCGCCGTGGCTTTGCAGGACGAGCGGTCCGGCGCCATGTTTTTCAACTTTCGGGAATCCGATATATTCGGTCGTGCCGATAATCGTGGTATTGTTCTGTATCACCACTCCGTTGTGTATGACCGTCACACTCGGAGGAATGCGATACGTTCCGTCCTCCCTGAACACCGGAGCGGTGTAGATAATATCATACACGTTCCACTCTCCGGGCTTGCGCATGACGTTTACCAGCGGACGCGACTGCTTGTAGATACTGCCGGCCTGACCGTTCGCATAAGTCTCGTTCACATAGCTGTCCAGCACCTGCACTTCGTATTTTCCCTGCAGGTGGATGCCGCTGTTCCCGCGCGCCTGATTTTCGCCCGTAATGCCGGTCGGCACACACCATTCGATATGCAGCTGGAAATTCTCGAACGACTGTTTCGTCTGAATATCGCCCTTTTCCTTGTTTACCGTGAACGTGCCGTCGCCGTTCACAATCCATTCGGCAGCGCCTTTTGTCCGCACACTCTCCCAGGCGGACAGGTCTTTCCCGTCAAACAGGACGATGGCATCCGACGGCGCGGAGTTCGTCCGTATGTCTCCGGGAGTCACAACATCCGGCTGCGGCAACCAAAATTCCGACATTCCCGGTTTCATTTTTTCCGGTTCGGGATACGTCTTCTGAGCGAAGGAAGACAGACCGGCACACGATACAAGCAGTATCATTCCTGTTCTTAATACATTGTTCTTCATTGTGAATTGTTTTTATTATGAATAATTATTGATTTCGCGCCGTTACGGCGTATAAAACCGTGTCAATGGCCAGTTTCTTGTGCACCCTGAAATAAAACCTGTATTCCGGGACAAGACTCCTGACATATTCGGGAATGTCAATCAAATCGCGCTGCCTGTGATAAATACTTATCCCGAGAACGGGCCGGTGGCTTTGTATCGTCTGCGCGGCTCCCTTCAAAGCCTGCAGTTCCACGCCCTCCACATCCATTTTTATATATGTAACGGGAGCGCCGCCCGAAATTTCATCTATCGTGTCAACCGCTATCCGGTTTTCCGCACCGTCCGAAATCATGGAAAGCATGCTGCCGTCTTCCTGGAAGGGCAGCGTACCCGCATGACTGTATATTCCTTTATTTATGATATCTATATTGTCGAGTTTTTCATCCCTCACATATTTCGCCAGCTGTTCACAGTTCAACCGGTCCGGTTCGGCAGCCCAGATATGCCGGTACGAGCCGCCCACAGCTTTCAGAAAACCGGCAATCGTGTCGCCCGTGAACGCGCCGCAATCAAAATAGGATTCGTGAGGCGTAAATTCAAACATTCCTTTCGGGAAATACTGCGTTTTGTCAAAGACCGGAGGCAGATATTTCATGTCCTGCCGGGTTTTACTCAGCAAATAGGCGACGAATGAATCTTTGGACTGTCTGTCCTGGAAATTTTCATATAAATCTTCCAGGAACTCCCGATTTTCCCTGATAAAGGAAGGCGTAACAGCCTCCAGGTCGAATATCTCGGAGAGGTACGAAACCGTCTTTGCGTTCCCGAATTTGGCCTTTATGGCGGGGATACTGCCGTATCCTTTCACGAAACCGGGAATCACGTTGTAAGCGCGAAATTTCCCGTCCACATCCTTCACCCCGACTGTTTCCACATCTTTCAGGCGCGCCGTCAACCCCGTCATAAGCGGGGAATCCCCGTCAAAAGCCACAGCTGCGACTTCAATATCATGCGATGACAATTTTTTTACAATCTGGCCAGCCACGTCAGCCGACGCTCCGTACAGGACAACCGGAAGCCCCGACCTTTTGAGAGCCGTTATTATCCTGACATCATTTGCTACCTCATCTGTTTCCAGCAATTCTTTAAAATCCATTTTTTTCTTATGATTTTCAATTGCACATCCGGGGGACAAAGATAATGCAAGTTGAGAGTAATACAAAATATGCCTGCCAATTTTTATTTGCAGGTTCGCCGGAATCAGGCAAATCTGCTGCAATGATGGGCAAAAACAGCGGATTCGCGATATGGCGGATAGCATTTTTCCTAAAAAAACAACATTATTGTGATAAAAACATTGCAATTATAAAAAAAACGGCTATCTTTGCAATCGCAAAATAACATAAAACAAAAAAAAGACACCATGAACGTTAAACAAGTTTTAGACAATCTGAAAAGAAGATTTCCGAATGAACCGGAATATCTTCAGGCTGTAGAAGAAGTTCTCGGCTCTATCGAAGAAGTGTACAACTCTTACCCGGAGTTTGAGAAAAGCAATCTTATTGAACGGCTCTGCATTCCGGACCGTATCTTTTCATTCCGCGTCACCTGGGTTGACGATAAGGGAAATGTACAAACCAACATGGGGTACCGTATACAGCATAACAATGCTATCGGCCCGTACAAGGGAGGATTACGTCTCCATGCCTCGGTGAATCCCTCGATTCTTAAATTTCTGGCTTTCGAGCAGACTTTTAAAAATTCATTGACGACGCTCCCGATGGGTGGCGCTAAAGGAGGTTCCGACTTCAACCCGAAAGGAAAGTCAAACGCGGAAATCATGCGTTTCTGCCAGGCTTTCATGACTGAACTGTGGCGGTATATCGGCCCCGAAACGGATGTTCCGGCAGGCGATATCGGCGTTGGCGGCCGCGAAATCGGCTTCCTGTATGGCATGTACAAGAAACTGGCCCGTGAAAATACCGGGACGCTTACCGGTAAGGGCATTGAGTACGGCGGTTCGCTGATTCGCCCGGAAGCTACCGGCTACGGAAATATTTATTTCCTGATGAACATGCTGAAACGGAAAGGAATTAACGACCTGAAAGGACAGGTTGTAGCCATTTCCGGTTCCGGTAACGTGGCGACCTACACCGCGGAGAAAGTGCTGGAATTGGGAGGCAAGGTTATCACGTTGTCCGACAGCAACGGATACATCTACGACCCGGACGGAATAGATTCCGAAAAACTGGCATACGTGTTTGAATTGAAAAACGTATATCGCGGACGTATCAAGGAATATGCCGAGAAATACGGATGCAAATACGTTGACGGCGGACGCCCGTGGAGTGAAAAATGTACGATTGCACTGCCGTCGGCTACCCAGAACGAGCTGACCGGCGACGATGCCGCAACGCTCGTTAAAAACGGATGTTTCGCCGTTTCCGAGGGAGCAAACATGCCCTCCACTCCCGAAGCGATAGAGGTGTTCCTGAAAAACAAAATCCTGTACGCACCGGGAAAAGCCGCCAACGCGGGAGGCGTTTCCGTCTCCGGCCTGGAAATGACGCAGAACTCCATCAAACTGAGCTGGTCGCGCGAAGAAGTAGACCAGAAACTGCAGGATATAATGAAAAATATCCATGACGCCTGTATCAAATACGGAACCGAAAAAGACGGATACGTCAACTACGTGAAAGGCGCCAACATTGCAGGCTTTATGAAAGTTGCCAAAGCAATGACCGCACATGGCATCCTGTAAAGGACTTAAAATATTTAGAAAAAGAACGGTTCGCGTTTGCGGACCGTTCTTTTTTTCTTTTGACCGTCAACTGCCGGAATGATGATTTGATTCCGTTTTCCGGTCAATAAAATAACCCGAGTTCGACCTAAGAATTACAATAAATGCCTGAAGATGAACTCTCGCTTGCCGACCGTTTCCGTCCGAAACAGTAAGAATCGTCTCCCGATTCCGACCGTCTAGGTCGTAAACAGTGAGAATCGTCTCCCGATTCCGACCGTCGACGTCGTAAACAGTGAGAATCGTCTCCCGATTCCGACCGTCGACATCGTAAACAGTGAGAATCGTCTCAGGATTCCGACCGTCGACGTCCGAAACGGTGAGAATCTGAAGTTCGACCTAAGAGCCACAGTTTCTTCCGAATCATCACATGATATATTGAAAAATAAAAAAACCAATACATAAGAAAAATAAAATACTTTTGTTATCATAATTGTGATTTTTTAAATTAATAAACAAGTAAATAAATCGACTGCAAAGATACTGCTGCGGTCATTATAGGGCAATACCGCAAAATTGGTATTTTTTATCAGGGAATCCCTATATTCGGGTAGTTTTTAACCTTTTCATAAAAAGTGTGAGTTCGATACAAATATGGGGGACGTCCCAAATATCCCGCCTTTCGCGTTAATCATTGTATTTTTCGCGTTAACCGGAACGCGGGCGGTATTTTATCCCTTTTTAATGACTTTTGCGCCGTCAATCAAGAGGATTATATGCGAGATATAATGGAGAACATAAGCCCGGTCGGGCAGTCGGAACGCTACATGGTTCCGGATATTCTAAGAGGAATTGCA
>JAIRYY010000155.1 GCA_031267485.1 Tannerella sp. | reverse complement strand
ACCAGGGCCAGAAGCAGGGCGTATTCGCCGTGGCCGGTGTTGCGGACGGTTATGGCGCCGTGGTCGGGCGCGGCGGCGATTTCCGCCCGGTAGTTGTCGTGCCGGCGAAGGGCGCGGCGTACTTCGCGTTCGACGGCGGGGCCTTTGTAGATGTAGTTTTTGATGACCCGGTCGGCGTGATAGTCCGGCGTTTCGAGTTCGCGGCAGAGTTTCCGGTATTCGGCCTGATAGTAGTGGCGGACGTCCGTCGAGCGGGCGGAGTAGTCGCGGCGGAAGCGGCTGTCGGCGGGCGTGATGCGGGGCATCAGCCGGATGTGGATGCTGCCCCGGCGAAGCATGAACTCCTCCTTGGGCAGGACGTGGCCGGCGCCGTGTATCATCACGGGGATGAGGTCTGCGCCGAGCTGTTCGGCAAGGTAGAACGCACCGCGGTGGAAACGGCGGATGGAACAGTCGGCCGAGCGCGTTCCCTCGGGGAAAATCACGATTGAATAGCCGCGGGCGACGGCATCCCGCAGGCTGCCGAGCGCGTTCTCCAGTCCGTCCGAGACGGGGAGGAAATCGGCATATCTTATCAGCCGTCCGTAAAACGGCGAGTTCCATGCCCAATCGTTCGTCAGGACAATCAGTTTCGGCGTGAGCATCATGACGCACATCAGGTCGAGGTGCGACTGATGATTGCAGATGATGATGCCCGGGCGGTCGAACGTTTCGCCGGACAGGTTGCGGAACGCCGTCCGCACCTGCGGGATGTGGCGGAGGACGAAGCGCGCCGTCCGGCAAAGTATTCCGTGATAGCGCAGCTTTTTCCTTTCCGTCGCCCTTCCGGACATGAACATGACCCGCCCGGCGGCTGTTATGGCGAGGCTCGCCGCGAGGAAGAACAGGAACGCACCGGCCGTGCAGAGCAGGTTTTTCAGCGTCACGGGCATCAGGCGCTTCCCGCTCCGCCTCACCGTCAGCAGGCGGAACAGCAGCGGGGGGAAGATGTATGCCATCACGACGACGGAAAACATCCCGACGACGGTCACTTCGGCAAGCGAACGCAGGGCGGGGTGTTTGGCCAGGATGAGCATCCCCATGCCGGCAAACATAATCAGGGCGGACATCGCGATGCTTTTCTTGTGCGATGCCAGCATCTTCCGCCCGTACGTGTATTCGTGCATCAGGCCTTCGGTCATGAAGATGGTATAGTCGTCCCCCTGACCGAAAATGAACGTCGCCAGGATGACGTTCACGATATTGAAGCGGATGTCGAAGATGTTCATCAGGCCGAGTATCCAGATCCAGCTCAGCGCGAGCGGGACGAAGGCGATCAGGCTCAGTTCGACGCGCCCCATGGAGACGGTGAGGAAAGTGAACACGATAAGTCCGCAGACGAAGAGGACATAGTTGAAGCTGTCGGACAGCGAGGCAATCATGCGCCGCGTGACGGAGCCGGCGTCGAAGGCGACCGTCGACGGACTGCCGCGCCCGTTGAGCATTTCCTCTATCGACGGCACCTCCCGGCGGTCGGTGTAAAGCATGTTCACAATCATCGTCCCGCCGTCCTCCTTTTCGATGATGTAGTTTCCCGCAAACGCCTCCCTCAGCGGCGCGAAATGCGGCATGTCGACCGTCGTCCACCTGCGGCCGGTCATCTCGCCGAACGCCCGGAACGCATCCTCCCTGAACCCGGCCGCCCGCGCTTCTTCGCGCAGATACGTCATCACGCTGTCGCGGCGCGTGCTCCAGAACGCCTCCCATTGCCGTATCCGCTCCGCCTGAAGCGCGCGCGAGGGATAAAAACTGCCGATGCCCCCTACCCTGCTGATCCTGCCGTCATCGACCAGCGCCCGGAGCGCGGGCATGTTCCTTTCGTTCGCCCGGAGCGCCTCCTCCAGACCGGCGCCTTCCGTAACGCAGTACATCACATGCCGGTCCCCGTTCAGCAGTCCCGTCATCCTGTCGAACGTTTTCCGTTGCGCCGCCGTCATGTAGTTTATCCGCCACATATCCGTATCGAAGCGCGAATCGCCGCTGAAAAACCCAAAAAAAACCGTCAGCAGGATAACGGCGGCGACCAGCCGGCGATTCTCCTCAAAAGGACGGGCGACAAGGCGGCTGAAAACGGAAGCCCGTTCGCCGGAAGCGTCCACGCCGCACCCACCGGCATCTTTTCGCGCCGGCAAAAAATGCGGGAGGAAAAACAGGACGAAAAGGATTGTCCCGACGAGGAGCAGCGAGGCGAACCAGCCGAGATCGCTCATCGCATCGGAGCCGATAAAGACGAGGCTCATGAACGCGCCCACGGTCGTTATGTTCCCAATCGTCAGCGGCTCGATGATATCCCTTATCGCGATTCGCGGGCTGGCGACGTGCCTGCAGCGCTCCAGGAAATGGAGCGGGTAGTTGATCGCTATGCCGAACATGATGGAACTGATTCCGACCGCTATGACCGACACTTCGCCGCGTATGACGTACAGCAGCGCCAGGGCGAACAGTCCGCCGAAAAGCACGGAAGCAAAAATAAGCAGAATCCTGCGCCCGCTGCGGAACGAACCGATCAGCAGCGCCAGCATGACAGCCACGGCGAGCGACATGGACAATACCGTGTCCTGCCGTATCCGGCGGGCGTTTGTTAGCCCGATCTCCGCCGCTCCGGTATATTCGAACGAAATGCCGCCGAACTCCCTTTCCGTTTCGGCGACATACCGCTTCAGCGAATCGAGGAAAGCGGCGTTCCCGGCCGTTTCGCTTGCCGGGACAGCACATTCAATGAACATCAGCGCGTCGCCGTCCTCCGTGAACAGGT
Organism: Tannerella sp.; assembly: GCA_031267485.1. GTDB lineage: Bacteria > Bacteroidota > Bacteroidia > Bacteroidales > Tannerellaceae > Tannerella. Next base: position 3,790 of record JAIRYY010000155.1, on the reverse strand, counting down.
GGTCGTCGTAAAGGCGGTAGCGGTCGCCCGTCCTGAAGTCCTGCAGCCGGCTCACCAGCGGACCGGCCATCTGCAGCGGGTCGGACAGGATGTTGTCCCGCACGAGCATGCCGGCCGGCGACGCAAGCATGCGCCTGTTCGCCTCCATCCGGCGGGCAATCGCCTCGCGCGTCAGCAGGCTATCCATCCGTCCGTAGTCGTCCCCGTCCAGAAAATAGGGCATATTGGCAATGACAAACGCCGGGATGGCCTGCATCTCCGCGGGATTCACCCTGTAAAAAAGACTTTTGACATGCGCCGTATCCATCCGCGCCAGCAGGCGTCCGGCCAGAGCATCGAGCGCCTCGACCTGAAGCGCGGCGGCATCCTCCGGATATTCCCGGCCGGTTCCCGCCGGTTCTTTCGGCATGCAACAGACCGTTATCGCGTTCGACGAAGCCACGTATTGCCAGGCGCTGTTTATGCGCTCATTATCCCCGTCCCCGGGGAGGAAACGCGATATATCTTCCTGAAACCGGATGCGGCAGGCGAAACAGATGAAGAGGACAACAAGAAGAAACAGAAGCGCGAACAGCAGACCTCTGCGTTTGGAAAAACAGTCGTATACCGAAAGGAAAAAATCCGTCATGATTTTTCCCTTTTATTAAACAGCCGGCGGAACAGTATCGACGGATAGCCGTAGACGGCTGCCAGGATGAGGAAGAGCGTGTTGAGCGCGCTGATGCGCAGGAAATCTTTCGCGGGACGGAAATGCGTGACCCGCTCTCCTTCGGGAGGATAATAGACGCGCACGGGAACGGGCAGCAGCGGCAGACCTTTCCATGCCGAACGCACCAGCATCTCAAATTCCGCTTCATAACGCGAGGATACGGGACGCAGACCGCGCATCGCCGCCAGCGGATAGAGGCGGAAGCCGTTCTGCGTGTCGTCAAGCCGGCATGACGTATGAACGGTGAACCAGAAGTTCGAAAATTTATTGGCGAAGCTGTTTTTGGCGGGCATGTTGCCCTCGGTCGTACGCTGTCCAATCAGAAACGCGCCGGGATGCGTCTCCGCGTACCGGACGAACGTCCGCATGTCCGCAACGGCGTGCTGTCCGTCGGAATCAATCGCGACGGCGCCCCGGTATCCAAGCTCCTCCGCACGGTCGAAGCCGCTTTTCAGGGCATGGCCCTTGCCCCTGTTCGGCCGGTACGAGACGAGTTCGACCCGGCCGGCGAAACCGTTCAGTATCTCCGCCGTGTCGTCGGTCGAACCGTCGTTTACAACAATCACGTTCGATGTGTACTGCAGCACGTCCCGTATTACCCCGGCAAGCGTTTTCCGGTTGTTATACGTCGGAATGACGACGCACAGACGCAGCGCATCCATCTGCTCCTGCAGAGCGGGCGGGCGGTTAACCCCGCCGGCATCCCGCGCGGCGGAAACGCGGGGCGTCATGACAAGTATCGATTTTGAGAAAACGCAGTCGCCGTCATTTATGACGGACGCGACCGAAACGCTGTCGCCTTCCGGCGCCACACAGACGGTCATCCGTACCGACACTTCAGGGTTTTTCCGCGGGTCAATCACCTGGAGGAATTTCATGTTCTTTATGGCGCTGATGAAAAACGAAGCCGGGAGAAAGTCCTCCGCCAGTTCCTTTATCACCTGCGCGATGCAGGCTCCCGGCATGACGGGACTGCCTGCAAAATGCGCCCGGAATATGGGATGCGAGGCATTGAGGGCTATACGGTACGTCCGGCCCTTCTCCGTTTCCGCGGTTTCTTTCACCGTAAAAAAATCGTCTCTGAGCATCCGTCAATCATTAATCACTCTTAATTCATACCTCAGGTTACGGCGGCTGTTCGTCAACCGCACGGCGCCGTCCGGCGTCACCAGAAGCTGTTTCTTCCGGTAATTGACAACGAGACTGCCGTCCTGCACGAACCGTTCGGTCCGCCGGCGGAACGTCGCGCCGGGGCTGTCGACGCTGAAAAGGAAATACAAATCGGCCGCCACGGTCTTCTTCACATACCATTTGTCCATCGCCGGGAGGACGTTCAGCAACTCGCACCTGTCGCCCTTAACGACGAAATCAAAAGCTTTCGCTCCCATCTCGTTGACGAGCGTCCCGCGCCATTCCTCTCCGCTCTTTTTCAGGATACACAGCCCCGTAATGCGGTTCTCCGGCGTCTGCAGCGTCACGCGATAGCTGTTTTTCACGCTGCCGGAGCGGAGATTTTCCGTCCACACGGGAGCCTCCGACGCCTCAGCCGTTGCCGAACGCCTGACGGACGGCGCCACGGACGCGCATCCCGCAACGAGTGTGAGCAGGGTGAAAAAAAGGAGGGGTTTCATCATTTTGAAAACAGATCGTCATTAATCGCGACATTCACCTGAACATTCTTCAGCGTGATGACCGTCCGGTCGCCGCTTTTCTCCACCAGCTCGACCGAGCGGACGCGGTTGTCCGCCTTTCCGACATACAGCCGGACGGAGGAAAACAGGTCTTTCACTTCTTTTTTCTTCGGGGTAAGAATGATTTCGTAACCGTCCTTTCCGACCATAAACCGCGCGTCAAAATCGGGCGAACCGACAAGCCCGCTACCGCTGACGCCGCCAACCATGATCTTGCTTATCTCGCCGAACATCCTGCTCGACTTGACCGGCACGGTGTTTGTCCTGTCGCCCGACGTCATGTGCACGGCCAGGCCGTCCATCGAAAATACATAGGGATAGGGTTTCGTGTATTCCCACCGTATCTTGTCCGTTTTCTTGTAATACATCTTCCCCTCGGACGTTATCTTGTCGTCCATAAACGACAGTTCCTTGACCTGCACAAAGTCGCCCTGCATCGTCGTCATACCGCCGGCTGCCTGCGTCATCCCGCGCACGATTTCGTTCTCCTGCTCTTTGGTCGCCTCCTGATACTGCGCCGTCAGAAATACCGGCCACAAAAGCATCCCCAATAATAAAACCACATTTCTATTCATAAAACTCATACGCTTCAAATTAATATTTATCCGGAAACGCCGGGATGCCCCGCCTCTTCCGGTGTGAAACAAACTTTATAACTCCACGCAAAATTATAGATATTTTTTCAACTATCCTAATTCCGCTGTCGAGACAGGAAAACGTATCCGCCACGTTTATTTTCGGACGGTTCCTTAACATCCGGCGACGACAATGGTTTTGCCGTCGACGGTTTCCGTCCGGAGGTAGATTTTATCGTCCCACTTCACGTCGGGGCGGCGGTCGAAGATGACCAGCCAGCCCTCGCCGCATCCGAACGTGTCCATGTAGCGGGCCAGCTGTTCCAGTCCCTCCCGTTCCGTTCTGTCGCCGCGGCGCAGCTTGAGTTCGATAGGGTATTTGCGCCGCTCAAACTCGACGCACAGGTCTAAGCGGTTGCGTCCCGCCGCCATCTCGCGGGCTATCGTCCCGCCGCCGTTAACGACGCGCTGTAGGAACGCCTGCAATATCAGATGTGGAGCAGCCTCCTTATAGTCGTAGCGTTCGAACCACGACTCGCTGTTCTCGCGCCAGAAAGTCTGGAAGTCTTCCAGCAGATAAGTCATGTCAATGACGCCGCCTTTCAGGTAGCGCGGCATGCGGTAGGGATAGCTGCTGTCGGAGAGGGCGTCCTGCGTGTTGTAGCTCAGGGTGCGGACAATCACTTCGGCATAAATCGGGTTGGACGGCTCGAATCCGCCGGGGATGTCGCGGATAAGGCCAAGGTCACGGACATAATGATAGTCGTCCGACTGCTTATCGACGTTTAGCATGTCTCCGGTGATGAGCGGTTCGA
>JAIRYY010000152.1 GCA_031267485.1 Tannerella sp. | reverse complement strand
GGAAACACCCGTAAAAGCGCCTGTTGAAACGGTTGCGGAAGCAGTTGTGGAAGTAGCGGTAGAAGCAGTTACGGAAGCGCCTGCGGAAGCAGTTGTGGAAGCAGCGGCCGCTGAAACGTCAGAAGCGTAAAAGTTCAAAAAGCAACGTCTGAAAATGTATAAAAAGCAGGAGATTTAATTTTCCTGCTTTTTTTTATTCCGTTATCACGGCTCCATTGCGGGCGGCCCCGTTCCTGGCCCCGGTATAATCAGCATGTCAACACATTAACCAGACCTGTTTCGTCCATTGTCCAGGATATTTTTTCATCCCACGACAACTTTTTAGCTTCGGGGCGGCGGTCGAAAATCACTAAATATGCCGGAGCCGAGGCGTCTGTCCGGTCACGGTATGCCCGAATCTGCTCGAGACCTTCTTCCTTGACGGTCGCGGGCGTGTCGTAGTAGTATACGACCTTCACCTCAATAATGTAGCATTTGCCGGCATATTCCACCGCTATATCCATCCGTCCGCGACCGGCCGCATACTCTCTTTCGATATGGCCGCCCCCATTTGTGACGCGCTGAAGGAATGCCGTCAACAGAAGATGTGGAAACGCCTCCGTGTAATCCGCTTTTTCCTCCCATATTTCGGAATGTCTGCGCCAGAATTTCAGAAATTCGTGCAGCAGCCTGTCCATATCCAGTTCGCCGTTGTCTTTCTGCCATTTCCAGGATGAGGGCGAGGGGATGGAATCGTGATATGGCGAATTGAGATAACGGGTAAGTATTTCCTCATAAACGGGATTGGCAATCATGAAACCGTTTTCCTTATCCCAACTGATTAATCCCAGATCCAGGGTCAGTTCGACATTCGAATCCGTCCGTCCCAAAGGATCGGTACTGCCGGTAATGATCGTCTGAATAACTTTTTTCACACCCGGATCCCGCAGGCGTACACCCAGCGCGTCCAAATGCGTTTCCCGCGCTTCTATCATCTGCTGCCGCGCCAGCATGACGTGCTCCAGCGTAACGGTCTCGTTACTCTCGTTATCCAGAATGCGAAGCGTCGCGCGCTTAAAAAGAGAATTCACAATCCAGGGCTGTCCTTTCGACTGTTCATAAACATAATCCAGCGCTTCCCGTGTGATTTGCTGTCCGGTTTCTTCCGTCCGCTGGGCAAACAGTTTAATGACGTCCTTTTTCGTGAAATTACCCAGCACGGACGAATCTTCCTTGATATTGAAAGGCGAACCGGGATTGACGGCTTTTCCGTCCTTGGCTTTTATGATATAATCCTTCAAATCGCGCATGCCTACCAATGCGACGGATACGGGAAACTTCCCCGTTCCACGGTCGGCAAACCCTCCCCGCAACTGACGCAGGAAACTAATCAGCGTATCGTCGACAAGCACGTCGACTTCGTCAAACAGAACGATCAGCGGCTTGGGGGCAACCAATACCGACCAGTTCGCCAACAGGTTGCTCAGCATGCTGTTTGGCTCGGTTGTTGTTGTTTCCGGAACAGCCAGTCCAGCCCAGCCGCTATATTCCCGGATGGCATTACATATATCAGGCATCGCCCGTTCGGGTTCCGCCACGCCCTGACAGCGTTCCACACTTACGTAACAGGCTACGGCTTCGCTGTCGGCATTGATTTCGCGCGCCCAGCTCTGCAGAAACGTTGTTTTCCCGGTTTGCCTGGGCGCATGAAGCACCCAATAGAGTTTATCCTTGATGTAACGATGCAACTGAGCGCCCACCAGACGTTCTTCGGGCGGTAACATGTAATGATCTTCCGGATTACACGGCCCGGTGGTATTGAAAAAACGGCGCTTTCCCATGATTTTATTCTTTTTTGTTATAATGGTACAAAGATAATTGATTATATTTGCAGGACAAAATTACAGTTAATAAAAAATATAAGACATGACATGAAAGGAAAACTATTTGCCGTACCGCTTCTTTTTGCAGGGATGTTGCTGAACGCACAGACGAATGAGATGGTCATCCGGGCAAATAAAACCGGAGCCGGGATACAGCCGACGATGTACGGGCTGTTCTTTGAAGACATCAATTACGCGGCCGACGGCGGGCTTTATGCCGAACTGGTAAAAAACCGCTCCTTTGAATTTCCGCAGAACTTCATGGGGTGGAAAACGTTCGGTAGCGTGACCCTGAAAAACGATGGCCCGTTTGAACGCAATCCTCATTATGCACGCCTGTCCTATCCCGGGCACAAACATAAACGTTCCGGGATGCAGAACGAGGGATTCTTCGGCATGGGGATAAGGCAGGGTGAGGATTATCGGTTTTCCGTATGGGCACGGCCGTCCGGCGGCGACACAGCCGCGATACTCGTCGAGCTGGTCAATCCGAAAAGCATGGACGAGCGTCATGCGCTTGCAGGGAAAGAGCTGATTGTTGATTCCAGGGAATGGAAAAAATATGAGATAGTCCTGACGGCCAATGCGACGGAGCCGAAAGCCGAACTCCGCATTTTCCTGAAATCGGAAACGGGCGTCGACCTGGAACATGTTTCGCTGTTCCCGGCAGACACCTGGAACGGTCATGCGAACGGATTGCGCAGGGACTTGGCGCAGGCTTTGGCCGACATCAGGCCGGGCGTGTTCCGTTTTCCGGGCGGATGCATCGTCGAGGGAACAGACCTCGAAACGCGTTACGACTGGAAAAAGAGCGTGGGGCCGGTGGAAAACCGTCCGCTTAACGAAAACCGCTGGCATTATACGTTTCAGCATCGTTATTATCCCGACTATTACCAAAGCTACGGACTTGGATTTTACGAGTATTTCCTTTTGTCGGAGGAAATCGGCGCCGAACCGTTACCGGTGCTGAGTTGCGGGCTGGCCTGTCAGTTTCAGAACAGCGATTCTGCGGCTCATGTGGCAGTCTGCGACCTGGACAGTTATATCCGGGATGCGCTCGACCTTGTCGAATTTGCCAATGGCGACGCGACGACGGAATGGGGCCGGCTTCGCGCCGAAATGGGGCATCCCGAACCGTTCGGCCTGAAATTCATTGCAATCGGCAACGAGCAGTGGGGGCCTGAATACCCTGAACACCTGTCGCCCTTTGTGACGGCCATCCGCAAAGCCTGCCCGGACATTAAAATAATAGGCAGTTCGGGGCCGAACTCCGAGGGCGGGCAGTTCGATTATTTATGGCCGGAGATGAAGCGACTGAAGGTAGACCTGGTGGACGAGCATTTTTACCGTCCCGAGGAATGGTTTCTGAGCCAGGGCGCCCGTTACGACAGTTATGACCGCAAGGGGCCGAAAGTATTTGCCGGCGAATACGCGTGTCACGGGAGGGGCCGGAAGTGGAATCATTTCAACGCCGCCCTGCTCGAAGCTGCGTTCATGACGGGACTTGAGCGCAACGCCGACGTTGTTCACATGGCAACCTACGCGCCGCTTTTCGCCCACGTGGAGGGTTGGCAGTGGCGTCCCGACATGATCTGGTTCGACAATATGAACAGCGTGCGCACGGCAAGTTACCACGTGCAGCAGCTCTATGCCTGCAACAAAGGCACTCACACGCTTCCGCTGACAATGAACGGGCGGAACGTAACCGGGGCGGAGGGGCAAAACGGCCTGTTCGCCAGCG
>JAIRYY010000142.1 GCA_031267485.1 Tannerella sp. | reverse complement strand
TCTCTCGGAGACTTCTCCGTGTCACTCGAAGACTTCTCCGCGTTACTCGTAGACTTCTCCTCGTCGCTCGTAGACTTCTCCGCGTCGCTCGTAGACTTCTCCGCATCGCTAGTAGACTTCTTCGCGTCACTCGTAGACTTCTCCGCGTTACTCGTAGACTTCTCCGCGTCGCTCGGAGACTTCTACGCGTTGCTCGTAGACTTCTCCGCGTCGCTCGTAGACTTCTCCGCATCACTCGTAGACTTCTCCGCATCGCTCGGAGACTTCTCCGCGTTACTCGGAGACTTCTCCGCATTACTCGTAGACTTCTCCGCGTCATTCGGAGACTTCTCCGCGAGCACATGATTTTACCGGTGAGCCGTACGGCGTCCCGGTCAATAATATCCCCAGGAGGAGAAAAGTTTTTGCCGTAAAGTTTATTATTTTGAATTTGATTGCTACATTTGCGCGGTTTTTTATCATGTGTTTTCAAATGTCGGAGAAAGTGAAACAAAAGTATTATGTCGTGTGGAAAGGGGTTCGTCCCGGCGTTTACGGCAACTGGACGGACTGCCAGCTTCAGATAAAGGGGTATGCCGGGGCGGCGTACAGGTCTTTCGGCTCGAGGGAGGAGGCGGAGAGGGCTTTTGCGGGGTCTCCTTTCGATTATATCGTCAGGCGGGAAAAAACGGACAGGGTTTTGAGGACGGAGGGGGCGGCGACGCCTTACATACGGGAAAGTCTGGCCGTCGACGCGGCCTGCAGCGGGAATCCGGGAGCGATGGAGTATCGCGGCGTTTATGTGGAGACGGGGCAGCAGGTTTTCCATGTCGGCCCCATGGCGCAGGGGACAAACAACATCGGCGAGTTCCTGGCGCTGGTGCACGGCCTGGCGCTGTTCGGCAAAAACGGATGTCCGATGCCAATCTATTCCGACAGCCGGAATGCCATTCTCTGGGTACGGCAGAAAAAATGCAGGACCAAACTTGAACGCACCCCGGCAAACGCGCCGATATTCAACCTGATAGAACGCGCCGAAAAATGGTTGCGGGAGAACGCGTACACGACGGAAATCCTTAAATGGGAAACGGCGGAATGGGGGGAGATTCCCGCAGATTTCGGGCGGAAATAGCAGTCGTACCCGCCGCGTTCCGCCGAATCGCTGAAAACTATGAAATAATGTTTTATTTGCGCTCAAAAAGATTATCTTTGCGCCTTATCGAAAAAAAATTATGGAAGGAAAAATATCCGTGGTAATTCACACTTTCAACTCGGAAAGGTTCCTGGACAGGGTGCTTTCGTCCGTGAAAAACTTTGATGAAATCATCGTTTGTGACATGTACAGTACAGACCGCACGCTGGAGATTGCGCAAAAATACAACTGTGGCATCGTTTATCACGAAAAGTGCGAAGTACCCGAACCGGCAAGGAATTTTGCCATTCAATCCGCTTCGAACGAGTGGGTGCTGGTCGTCGATTCGGACGAAATCGTGCCGGAAGCGTTACGGCGCTATCTTTACGGGCGGATAAAAGAGAAAACGGACTTGCAGGGGTTGTGGCTGACGCGCAAGAATTATATCCTGGGGCATTTTCTCCACAGCGAATATCCGGATCGCATCCTGCGTTTTTTCAGGAAGGACAACGCCTGCTGGCCCCCGTACGTACACACGCTGCCCCGGGTCGACGGGCGGGTGGAACGCATCCCGGAGCGCAGGAAAGAACTCGCCCTCGTGCACCTGGCAAACAGTTCGGTGAGCGAAACAATTCAAAAGATAAATACTTACAGCGACAACGAGGTGTCGAAGCGCGCCGGACAGAAATTTTCGGCCTGGAAAATATTTGCGGCGACCTTCTTCCGCTTTTTCAAATCGTACGTCATCAAGGGCGGTTTCCGCGACGGGAAAGCCGGAATCGTCATTGCGGGAACGGATGCGTTTTACAAGTTCGCCACCATCGCCAAAGTGTGGGAAAACGAAGTCCGCAGGGAGGATATTGACAGAAGCCTACTTCGCTGACAGCGTCCTGAAAAATCTCTTGAACTTTTCTTTCCACGCTTTCCTCTGCAAAAACCGGTTTTTATATTTCAGCATCAGGCGGACGGCCTTTTCCTCGCGAATCACTTCTTTCCGGGACTGCGAATACTCGGCGGCCAGGCGCACATAGACGTCATCGCAGCCAAAAAGGCGGGCAAAATTCCGGCATCCCCTCTCCGGGCCGACAGGCATGAATTTCATCCGGTTCACATCGACCGGCACAAACGCATATTCGCCGGGAGCCAAACCGTCGCGAATCAACACGTTGCCGGGAGAATAGTCCATGTGACAGATTCCGGCATCATGCAGGGCTGCGCTGTATCGCGCAAACGCGTCAATCAGGCTTTCATTCCCGGCAAGCGGCCCGGAATAATATTCGCGTATTTCGCGCGCAGGACAGCAGTGCCGGCTGATGAAATAACTGTCGGAAAGCAGTCCGCCCTCCCTGATTTCGATGCAGGCAATCGCCTCCGCCGTATCGAAGCCCTTTTCCGCGATGCGCAACGTATGAAAATAGGATCTGAACGCTTTCGATTTTCTGAAAAACGTGTATGCGACACGGTTTAGGAACATGGGTCTACGGAACTTTTTCACATTGATGCACAGTCCGTCGCCGAGCGAAAACACCCTGATTGTATTTCTTGCGTCGTAAAACATTTCCCCCTCCCGGCCGAACGAAAACGGTATGTTCTCTATCCAGCCGCGCAGATACTCATATTCGGGATTTACGATTACATTCATAGCTGCCGCAAATATCCGTCAATCCGGTCAACAATCTGTTCCGGAGCAATATCATTCATGCAGGCCCAGTCTCCGCGGTAACACGGACGGTTCCCGTATATCGAGCACGGACGGCACGGCAAATCGACCTGCACAATAAGGTCGTCCCGCTGGTGATAGCCGTAGAATCCGGCATACGGATGCGTGGCGCCCCATACGGAAATAACTTTCGTGCCTGCAAGCGAAGCAAAATGCATGTTTGCCGAATCCATGCATACCAGAACATCGAGCTTGCTGATGAGAGGCAGTTCCATATCAAGCGAAAAACGCCCCACAACGCTCCGGGTACGGGCATACTCCCGTTCCCACCTGTCCAGGATAACCTGTTCCCCGCCGCGGCCGCCGAACAGAAAAACCGTCACATCCCCGCGGCCGGACAGTGCTTCCACCACTTTTTCCATTTTTTCCACCGGATAAACCTTTCCCCGGTGTTTCGCAAACGGAGCGATGCCAATCCAGTAGCCGTCCCTGCTGCCCGCCACCGACTGTATAACCCGGTCGTCGACCGGATTGTCCGCATACAGGGAAACGAACGAGTCTTCAAAGCGAAATCCGGCGGCGCGGAACACATCGGCATAGCGCTCCGTCACCGGACGCAGGCGGCGTATCTCTTTCGGCGGCCGTCCGGTAAGCCGCCGCCGTTCCCCGCGTCCCTTGTCAATTTCGAAGATTCGCTTGCCGCCCAGGCGAAACAGCGCGTCCACGAGCCGGGAACGTATGACGCAATGCAGGTCGAGCACGACGTCGAACTTATATTTTCTCAGGATGAAAGCGTACCGCAGAAAGCCGAACAGCGACTTTTCGGTACTTTTGGTATTCACGCCCATCACCTGGATATTCGGCGGGCGATTGATAAACAGCGGCATGAGGAACGTCTGTGTAAGCACGGTGAACGAATCGTCCGGATTCGCCCTGGCCACAGCGTATGCGACGGGAATGGTCATTGCCACATCCCCGATAGCGGAAAGTCTTATTACAAGAACCTTGGACATTCGCCTTTATTTTTTACCGTACAGCACGGGGTTCAACGACGGATCGTTATACATCTTCATCTGTCGGTATACTTTCATGTATTTGCGTCCCCCGCCGATATCATCCAGCAGGCAGTCCAGCGCAAGGGACAAATCGTCTTTCTGCTCCAGCAAAACGGACAGTTTCCGTTCGCATGCGCTTACATGTTCCGCCGCCACATCCGCACGCCGGGCCTCCTGCCGCATGTGGTAGATTTTGAGCGCCAGAATGGACAGGCGGTCGACAGCCCATGCCGGGCTTTCCGTATTGATTCCGGCATCCGGCAAAACCTCGACATCCCCGTACAGGTCAAGAAAGTAGCTGTCGACGAGTTCCACCAGATCCGTACGGTCCTGATTGGACTTGTCGATGCGGCGCTTTATCTCCAGCGCTTCCGCCGGATCAATGCCCGGATCGCGTATGATATCTTCCAGATGCCACTGCACCGCATCAATCCAGTTCTTCAGATACAAATAAAATTCCAGGCTCTTTTCCCCGTACGGATTCCGTACAGGCGCGTCAACATCGTCCGTCGCGTGATAATCGTTCGTCGCCCGCTCGAAAACGGGATAGCATTTTTCGCTGAATTTTTCCATCATACATTCAAAAATTTGTCAAAGGTAATGAAAAAAAGCCACATGCGGAAGCTATTTCCCGGTTTCCATGCAAAGCAGCCCTTCTATTATCCGGGGATAGCAGTCATATTCCAGCTCATGAATCCTTGCTGCAACATCGTCGGGCGTATCCGACGGAAAAACGGGGCAGGTCTTCTGAAAAATAACGGCTCCATCGTCATACCGCTCATTCACGTAATGAACCGTTATGCCCGTCCGCGTCTCCCCTGCCGCAACGACCGCCCGGTGAACGCGGTCGCCATACATGCCCTTTCCTCCGTAGGCGGGCAGCAGCGACGGGTGAATGTTTACAATCCGGCCCGGATAGGCGTCGATGACAGCCGCGGGGATTTTCAGCAGAAAGCCGGCCAGCACGATAAAATGCGTGTCGTACGCGGAAAGTTTCCGCAAAACGGATGTCCCCTCGCCAAACGCTTCACCCGTAAACGTATACGAGGGCACGCCCAGTCTTTCCGCCCGCCCGTGAACTCCGGCGTCGGGCCTGTTCGACAAAACAACGGCAACGTTGACCGTCGCGCTGTTTTTGAAATACCTTATCAGATTTTCGGCATTAGTGCCTGAACCCGAAGCAAATACGGCAATATTTTTCATCTCTTTCATCTTTGTGTTTATGCGCATATTTCAAAATTATGTGCGGGTTTCGATATTTTTTGCATCTATAATTTGTTTTATGTGCGGAAATATATGTTTCTTTGCACCGCAAAAATAAGAAAAATCAAGAATTTAGTATTAATTTAAAATTAAAAATTATGTCTGATGTAGCATCTCGCGTAAAAGCAATTATTGTAGACAAATTAAGTGTTGAAGAATCTGAAGTTACGAATGAGGCAAGCTTCACCAATGATCTGGGGGCTGATTCCCTGGACACGGTTGAGTTAATTATGGAATTTGAAAAAGAATTCGGCCTTTCCATTCCTGACGACCAGGCAGAAAAGATTTCCACCGTAGGAGATTCTATTGCCTATATCGAAACGAACACGAAGTAATTTAATCCTTATTGGCATGAAATTAAAAAGAGTTGCAGTAACAGGTCTCGGCGCCATTACACCATTAGGCAACAATGTCGCGGAAACGTGGCGGGCGCTGGTTAATGGAGTGAGCGGGGCAGGGCCTATTACTCACTTTGACGCTTCAAAGTTCAAGACACAATTTGCCTGCGAAGTAAAAGATTTCGACCCCCTGGCTTACTTCCCGGACAGGAAAGAGGCGCGCAAGTGCGATTTGCACGCGCAATACGCGCTGGCTTCGGCTCAGGAAGCCGTCAAGGACTCGAACCTGGATCTGGAAAAAGAGGACAAAGACCGCATCGGCGTTATTTTCTCGTCCGGTATAGGAGGCATCTATTCGTTTCAGGAGGAAGTGAGGGGATACAGCGATGAACGCGGCCCGCGCTTCAGCCCGTTTTTTATTCCGAAGATTATCGCCGACATTTCCGCCGGGCATATTTCCATGAAATATGGTTTTCGCGGACCGAATTTCGCCACGGTTTCGGCGTGCGCCTCGTCTACAAACGCGATTGGCGACGCATTCAATTACATACGCCTCGGAAAAGCAAACGTGATCGTGACCGGCGGCGCCGAAGCGCCCATTGCCATTGTCGGGGTTGGAGGGTTCAATGCGATGAACGCCCTGTCGACGCGCAATGATTCTCCGCAGACGGCCTCCCGTCCGTTCAGCAAAAGCCGCGACGGCTTCGTCATGGGCGAAGGCGGCGCATGTCTTATTCTTGAGGAGATGGAACACGCGCTTGCCCGCGGGGCAAAAATCTATGCGGAAGTAATGGGTTCGGGAATGTCAGCCGACGCCTATCACCTGACGGCGTCGCATCCCGAAGGGCTGGGGGCGACGCTTGTCATGCGCAATGCGCTCGAAGATGCGGAGATAACGCCGGAGGAGATTGATTATATCAATGTGCACGGGACGTCGACGCCCGTGGGCGACATCTCGGAGGCGAGAGCGATAAAGGATGTTTTCGGCAGCCACGCGTTCGACCTGAACATCAGCTCCACCAAATCAATGACCGGCCACATGCTTGGCGCGGCGGGAGCGCTCGAAACCATCGCCTGCGTGTTGTCCGTGTATGAAGATATCGTTCCGCCCACTATTAACTATACGGATGGCGACAATGACCCCGAGATTGACTATAATCTGAACTTTACGTTCAACAAGGCTCAGAAAAGAACCGTCAATGCGGCGCTTTCGAACACGTTCGGTTTTGGCGGTCACAACGCAAGTGTCATCGTGAAAAAAATCGGGAAATAAGGTGATATTTAAACGCATATATAGATGGATAAGGCTCTTTAGATTAAAAAACAAAGAGCCTTATTTGTCCCTGTACAACATTCTCGGCTTTTATCCCGACAAGGTCGAACTCTATGAGCAGGCGTTCATTCACCGCTCCGTTATGACCGGCGACCAGAAACGGGGGAACAATGAGCGGCTCGAATTTTTGGGCGACGCCGTCCTGGATGCCATCATTGCCGACATTGTTTACCGGCATTTCCCGAACAAGAAGGAGGGTTTCCTGACCAACACCCGTTCGAAAATCGTTCAGCGGGAAAGCCTCAATCAAATCGCCCTGGAATTGGGCATCGACAAAAAAGTTTCGTCCATGCCGTACGCGACTGCCCATCACAAATACATATACGGCAACGCGCTCGAAGCGCTGATTGGCGCAATCTACCTGGACCAGGGCTACAGGCGCTGCTGCAAATTCGTGGAAGACCGCATCATCAACCGGCATATTTCGCTGGACAAACTCGCAAGCCGCGAAGTGAACTTCAAATCCCGCCTCCTCGAATGGGGCCAGAAGACGAAACTGCGAATCGAATTTGACCTCATCGAAACGTTCACGGACGAAGAAGGGAAGCCGGTTTTTCAGACAAGCGTATCGCTGGAAGGCACGCCCCTCGGCATCGGCATAGGAGGCACCAAAAAAGAATCCCAGCAGCTTGCGGCAAAAAGCGTTATCCGAAAGATACACAAAGATGGGGATGTTCGGCGACTGATAGAAAGCCTTAAGAAAACGTGACGTAAGAAGATGTGTTTGTGGAAGTTGAATTACGTCGCATTTACTGATTGAATTTGCCTCTCACTGTTTCCGCGTACCGTTTTCCCAACTCCCGCTGAGATGCGGCGTCTATATGTAAACTGTCGGGATTCGCCGCAAGTCCGTGCGACGGAACAACATCGAAATAAGGGATTTCTTTTTTCGCTTCATGCAACATCTTATTAAATATTACATCGTCCCCCCGAAAATCGGGCAACTCGCCGGCGACAAAAGGGACAAACGGTTCATTTATCGCGCTGCGTAAGGTATTGACAAAGACAGTCAGTTTGTTCTTGTATGTAACCGTTTTCTCATGCGAGCGGTCGCTTTCGCCCTGATGCCAGAGGATTCCTTTCAAGACTCCGTCTTTTAATGCAACGAGAGTTCTTTTCAAAGCCTCGTCGTAAGGATAAGTTTGAGTAGGGGCATAAAATTC
>JAIRYY010000120.1 GCA_031267485.1 Tannerella sp. | reverse complement strand
TCCGACCAGTCTTTGACTTTCTTGGCAGGGTCGGTATCGACAGGCCAAAACCGGCGGTCGCCACCTATGCCTTTCAGGAAATACCGGTCGTTGGTGCTGCCGAAAAACACGCATTGACGAGGATAGTCTTCGGCATTATGAGCATAAGCGGCACGGTAATAATCTTTCGGCGCCGATATGAACCTCTTAATCGCTTCCGCCTCCGCTTTTTTCAGAGCTGCAAGTTCTGCAATTTCAATTATCCACTTACCTCTTAAATTCTCATAAGCCTCTTTCCCTTCGACCCCGAAATTATCCGTAAACCATGCCGGATTTTTCGCCAGCGTTTTCAGCATCTTACTCTTGCCGATACCCTCCTTTCCGATAAGCACTATTGTGTAGTCCATATCGCATCCTGGTTCATATATCCTTTTTATTGCTGCCGTGAGCATCGTTTTGGTTATCCGCCGAACATACTCCGAATCTTCCGCTCCGAGACTGTCTATAAACAGCCTTTCAACCCTCTCCGTACCATCCCATTCCAGAGTATCCAGCCAATCTTTCACGGGATGAAATGCGTTATGTTCACACTCCTGCGAGAAAACGCCCTCGACAAAGCGCCTTGCATTAATCCGGTAAGGTTCTTTGGAAAAATAGATATGTAACTGTTCCAAGTCATTATCGCAAAAAAGCATACTGTCGTTGTTTTCACGCCAAAACGGTAATCGCGTGACCGCCCGTTTTTTAGAAAAAAGGTCGTTTGCAAAAAGCCCTTTCAAACGAGGGTCGTTCGCGAAGATTTTTTCAACGTTTTCCGGAGTGGACAGGTAGTTACCTTTTTTATCGACTTCCAAATCAAGGTTATCAATCCAGTCCGGATTTTCCCCGTCCGTAAAGTCCATGCCGGCGCTCTCAAGACGTTCTTTGCTTATCAGTTTTTTTACGGCGCCATCCTTTGTCGCCATCTCTTCCATTAATATATACGACGGGAGGCGGTCGCTTCTCGTTTGGTTTTTTATGTTTTCATCGGCGTCGCCATACTTGTGAACTCTGACAAGGTCGAAGGCGTTTAGAAGTCTTCCGCCGGCGGGGTCGCTCTCGTGATGCGAGTATGCAAATTTATCGTCGTAAACGACCACGCCGCCGTAAGCGCTGCCTTTTGAGTATGTATATCGCCCCGGATTAATATCGCAGGGTTCATAAATGCCTGCGAGATATTTTTCTATCGCGTCATGTATTGTGTAGGAGCGACAGAAAGCCCCGACAACGCCTTTTTTCGCCGTCGGGTCTTCCTGGATTGCCGCGCCGTTCGACAGTTCGTTTTGCGACTTCTTATTTCTCGCCCATTTCGATATATCTTTCCAATCCTCATATTCCGACAGGATGCTGTCCGGCGACATCCATTCCCCGTCTAAAATCTCAAAAAACCGCGCTCCGTCTTTCGACGTGGACGAGTAATACATCAGCCGCGCAGGTTCAAAAGTCGAATTGTCGAAATTTTCTATACCGAGACTTTCGGCTATTTTCCTGCCGACAGCCTCGTACTCTTCCCTGTTTACCGGTCGCGCGAGGGGAATAACAAGTCGCAAACGCGGTGATTTCGGACGATGCTTGTGCGTTGAATAAACCGCCGCAGCATTGCCGTATATCAGTTTATAATTCTCCCAAACGCCGAAATCCTGCGCATGGTCGATGTCAAGCGTCAATACCTGCCGATACAGCACGTTTGTCGTTTTCCTTTGCCCGTTAAGCAAGTTCCCTCCGACGAAACCTCCTACATCTTTTATTTCATCCTGTCTGTCTTTTTTGAAGCTGAAATATTCCTCGCAAGTTTCGGCGGTGATGCGTGGTACGTTCAATACCCGCACTAATCCCAGCCATGATATTTCCGTGTTTTTCAGACGTGTATCCTTGCGGTTTTTCGCTATCGCTATTTCCAGTTTGCCGTCATATTTTATTCTGCTTATATTCTCTACTTTTCCCGTACTCATTCCGTTATTCTTTTTTATAATAGTCAGTTACGTATCCGTCCGCTTTGAGAGGCAAACCCGTCGCCCAACCGGTTTCTCCCCAGTCGCACATCAGGCCGCATATCTTTTCGATATTAGCCTCCTTTTTCTTCACTTCAATAATTACCTCGTCGTGCACGTGCATAACCGTCTTATATCCCGCCGCATCCAGCCGGAGCAAAGCCTCCGCAAGACAGTCGCGCGCTATCGCCTGCGTAACATTCTCGGTGAGTTTTCCGCCGTAGGTTTCCAGCCGTCCCCACTTTTTTGTGGTTTGGTCTAATCCCAGATAAGTGATGGAGGGTCTATCGAACCGGTTTTCTCCTATAGCGGCGTTAAGGTATGTTAATTCCCTGCCGGACGGCAGCAGTATCCGCAAGCGCCCATTCCGGCAGCTTATCTTAATATTTTTATTTATGACTGCTCCTGTTCTGTCCGTGATTGCCCGCATAGCAGCATCTTCTATTATCCCCCAGAATTTTTGTATGTTCGGATTCGCCTCTCGCCAAGCATTGACAAGACCCTGCATCTCTCTTTCCGACAAGCCTGATTTATCGGCGCCCATAGCCTTTAACGCTCCGACGCTTCCCTGATAGCCCAGAGCGAGTTCGGCGACCTTACCTTTTTGCCGCAGTTCCGAGCCTTTCGTAATACTGTCAATCGGGACTTTGAACATACGGGATGCGGAGGCTTCGTAAATTTTTCCGTGAGAGTTGAACACATCAAGTCTCCACCTCTCGCCGGCAAGCCACGCAAGCACGCGCGCTTCAATAGCCGAGAAATCCGCAACGGCGAAAGCATATCCTTCCTTCGCTACAAAAGCTGTCCGGATAAGTTGTGAAAGTATATCCGGCACATTGCCATACAGTAATTCAAGAACGTCTCCCTCTCCGGATTTCACTACCTGTCTTGCCAAGTCCAAATCCGGTATATGGTTTTGCGGAAGATTCTGCATCTGTACCAACCTGCCCGCCCAGCGCCCCGTCCGGCTTGCACCGTAGAATTGCAGCAGCCCGCTTATCCTTCCGTTCCGGCGCACGGCGCTTAACATGGCAGCGTATTTCTTCACGGATGATTTTGCAAGCATGGTACGGATATTCAGCATTTCCCGCACTTTTTCGGAATTGCAGTTTTCAAGTATTTCGGGGATTGCCGTCTTTGACAGGGTGTCAATTTCCGTCCCGTCCTCTTCTTCTATCCACGTTTTCAATTGACTAACGCTGTTCGGATTGTCAAGTCCCGTCAATTCAACCGCCTTTTCAACAAGCGTCTTACGGTACTCGTCGTTTATTCGTATGGCGTGGGTAATCAGTTCGGTATCTATCAGAATACCCCTGTCGTTTATTTCCCTGTCAAGATTTATCAAGGCTCTTTCCTGTTCCGTTATTGCGACGGAGCGCAATTTATGCCGGACGGCTTTTTCAACGTTCACATCCTGAATACAGTACTCTTTGAAAACCTTCCATTTTTCGGGGTCGTGTTCGGGCAGATTGCGCGTTCTTCCGCCGTTCGCCTTTGTAGGCTTGCAAGGCATACTGAAATAACGTATTAACGCCCTGCCTTCCGACATTTTTTTCTGTTCGAGATTAAGCGCCTTTGCCACGCTGTCAAGCGACAGCGGCAAACTCGCAATCGCGGCGTGAATCATTGTACATTCCCACTGTTCATGCGGCAGTTCGATTTTGAGGAAGCAGGACAGGCAAATTCTCTCGAAATTTGCGTTATATGCCGT
>JAIRYY010000060.1 GCA_031267485.1 Tannerella sp. | reverse complement strand
ACACATGCAAACGCCGTTCTACTATTACGACATGGCCCTGCTGCAGGACACGCTGAACGTCATCAGGACGGAAACGGGGAAATATGGCTATCATCAGCATTATGCCGTGAAGGCGAACGCAAACCCGCGCATCCTTGCGCTGATTGCCGCAAACGGATTTGGCGCCGACTGCGTGAGCGGAGGCGAGATACGCGCTGCTCTGAACGCCGGTTTCCCGGCGTCCGGAATCGTGTTCGCCGGCGTCGGCAAAGCCGACTGGGAGATAAACCTCGGCCTCGACAGCGGCATTGCCTGCTTCAACGTCGAATCGCTGGCCGAGCTTGAAGTGATAAACGCCCTGGCGGAGGCGAAAAACAAAACGGCGACGATAGCGCTGCGCGTCAACCCGAACGTCGACGCGCATACGCACGCAAAGATTACGACCGGACTGCAGGAAAACAAGTTCGGCATCAACACCGGACTCCTGTGCGGCGTTCTCGACGAAATGAAATCAATGAAAAACGTGCGCTTCACGGGGATTCATTTCCATATCGGCTCGCAGATAACCGACCTGTCGGCTTTCCGCGATTTGTGCATACGCTTCAACGAACTGCAGGACGAACTCGAAGGATACGGCTTCGCGATTGAAAACCTCAATTTCGGCGGAGGGCTGGGCATTGACTATCATCATCCCAATCACCTCTGCATACCGGAATTTGAAAACTATTTCGCCGTATTCCACAAGCTGGTCAGGCAGCGCGACGGGCAGCAAATCCACTTCGAACTCGGACGCGCCGTCGTCGGGCAGTGCGGCTCGCTCATCTCGAAAGTCCTTTATGTGAAAAAGGGCGAAACGAAGCAGTTTGCCATACTTGACGCCGGATTTACCGACCTCATCCGTCCCGCCATGTACGACGCCTACCACCACGCCGAGAATATAACGGGCGACGAACCGCCGGAGACGTATGATGTCGTCGGCCCGATATGCGAATCGTCGGATGTTTTCGGCAAGGACGTCAGCCTCAACCGCGTGAGGCGCAACGACCTCATCGCCTTCCGCTCGGCCGGCGCCTACGGCGAGATAATGGCCTCGCAGTACAACTGCCGCGCATTACCCAAAAGTTATTTTTCCGACGAACAGTGAAGAAGCAGAGACAATCCATACGGAAAACGCTGCCCCGCGGACAGCGGACGGTCGTCAGGGAACGGGATACGCTCCTGCCTTACCTGCTCGCGCTGCTCGCCGGCCAAAGCAAAACGTCCGTCAAGGCGCTGCTTGGACACGGACGGGTATGGGTGAACGGTACGCCCGTGACACACTTCGACAAACAGCTGAATCCCGGCGACGAAGTGCTGGTCAGCCACGAGAAAGGCCATGCGGCGTTCAGTCATCCACAGCTGAAGATTGTCTGGCAGGACGACGAGCTTATCGTCGTCAACAAACGAGACGGCCTGCTGTCCGTCTCCGATACGCCCTCACAGGAACGCACGGCCTGGTTTCTGCTGTCGCAGTACGTGAAAAACATCAACCCCCGCAACCGCATATTCGTACTGCACCGCCTGGATCGGGGCACGTCCGGGCTGATGATGTTCGCGCGAAACAGGAACATCCAGGAATATTTGCGCGCAAACTGGTATGAAATGATAACGCGGCGCACGTACATCGCCGTGGCGGAGGGCGTTCCCGAAAAAAGCGAAGATACCGTAACGACCTGGCTTGCGGAAAACAGCCGCATGAAAGTCTTCTGCACCGACCCGCAACACGGACGCGAAGCCGTTTCCCGCTACCGCGTGCTGAAAAACAATGAACAGTACTCGCTCGTGGAGCTTGAGCTTGAGACCGGCCGCAAAAACCAGATACGCGCGCAAATGGAGCATATCGGCCATCCCGTCGCCGGCGACCCGAAATACGGCGCCCGGACAGACCCTGCCGGACGCCTCATGCTGCACGCCACGCGCCTGTTCTTCATCCATCCCGCCACAGGCGAGGAAATGCGCTTCGAAACGCCCGTGCCGAAACAGTTCAGCGACCTGGTAAAACAAAAGGACAATGATTAAAACAAAAAAGAGCGATGATTAAAACGGTAATGATTATTGCGGCGTCGGCCGCGTGCCTGTCGTGCGCGCAACAGGGACGGTACTACGAGGAAAGCGGCAGCGTCTTTCATACGCTGTACCATATAAAATATAATGCGCCCGGAATACTGACCGACAGGATTGACGCCGAATTGCAGGCTTTCAACCTGTCCGTGAATCCGTTCAACCCGAACTCCGTCATCTCGAAAGTCAACCGCAACGAAGACGTCGAGGTCGACGACCGCTTCATCGCCGTATTCAACAAGGCCATGGAGGTATCGGAACACTCCGGCGGCGTCTTCGACGTGACGGTCGCTCCCCTGATTAATCTGTGGGGATTCGGTTTCGAAGAAAACGACAGCATATCGCAACAGAAAATCGACAGCATCAAATCGTTCGTCGGCTATAAAAAGATACGCCTCGACGGCAGGAAAGTCATAAAGGACGACCCCCGCATGACGCTCAACTTCTCGGCCATTGCCAAAGGCTATGCCTCCGACGTAATCGCGGAGCTGCTCGAACGCGAAGGGGTCGAAAACTACATGGTCGAAATAGGCGGCGAGGTAGCGGTCAAAGGACGGAACCCCAACGGCAACTGCTGGCAAATCGGCATCAACAAGCCCGAAGACGACCGTACCGGCCTGCATAACGAGATAGAGCGTATCGTCACGTTATGCAGCAAAAGCGGACTTGCCACCTCCGGCAACTATCGCAATTATTATCTGAAAGACGGCAAAAAATATGCGCACACCATCGACCCGCGCACCGGATACCCCTCCGAACAGGACCTGTTAAGCGCCACCATAATAGCCCCCGACTGCATGACCGCCGATGCATACGCAACCACATTCATGGCCATGGGCGTTGAGGCGGCAACCCGTATGGCCGCCGGAATCCCCGAAATAGAATACTGCCTCATCTGCCCCGACAGCTTAACCGGCGGTTATAAAGTCAAACTGTCCGAAGGAATGAACGCGATGCTGACCGATGCGGGGCATGCTTTTCCCCCGCATTATCCGCCGGCTTGCAGCCTCCTGTGTCGGCGAGAAAGAATATTTTGGAATTTTACCGATATGCAGTCGTATGGCACGGGATATTCGGCCGTCCGGTGAAAATGTGATTTTATCGAGCGTTTTTTTGCGGTTTTCCGGTGAATATGATTTATCTTTGCGACCGTAAACTAAAAAAAAACGAAATATTATGCACATTGCGAATCCCATTTACGATACGGTCTTCAAATTCATGATGGAGGACAACCGGGTGGCAAAGGCATTCCTCTCGGCTGTCATTCAGGAGAAGGTGGTGGAGCTGGACTTTGCCGCGCAGGAATATACCGTCCGCAAACCGGCTGAAAAAGACGGCAAGCCGGAAAAGCCGGAGGTGAATTATACGGTCTGCCGAATTGACTTTTCGGCGCGTATCGCCACGCCGGAAGGCGGCTCCAAGACGGTGGTAATCGAGCTGCAGAAAGCCAAACTGATGTCCGACATCATGCGTTTCCGCCGCTACCTGGGGATGCACTACCAGAATAAGGGAAACACGTACGGCGGCGAAAACAGCCACAAGGCGCGTCAGATATACTGCATCTTCATTCTGGGTCATGACATCGGCATACCGGGATGTCCGGTCATCCGTGTGGATTCTGCGGTATGGGACGTCACGACCGGCAAACTGCTGGACGCCTCCGGCAACGAGTTCATAGACAGCATGCACCACCGCTCGTGGATTGTGCAGACCCGGCAGCTGAAGTACAGCCGCCGCACAGACCTCGAAAGGCTGCTGAGCGTCTTCGACCCGGGTCAGAGTCACATCCTGAGTATAAATGAGGACGACTACCCGAAGGACTACCGCCCCATCATCCGCCGTCTGCGCAAGGCCGTCGAGAGCGAACAGATACAGGTAGAGATGGATTATGAAGACGACTATCTGGAAGAACTCCAATTCCGGGAACGGGAGCTCGCCAAGGAAAAAAAGGTCAATGAAGAACAGGGAAAGGTCATTGAGGACCAGAAAAATGTCATGAAGGAGAAAGATAATGCCCTTGAAGAACAGAAAAATACTCTTGAAGAACAGAAAAAGGTCATTGAGGAATTAAAGAAGCAGTTGGCCGGAAAGCGGAAGTAAAATCCCCCGATACAGCACGGATAAAATGCGGACAACCGGCAGACGCTATACGGGGATTGTCCGGGGGCGCACCTGCGGGATATTTGCCGGAGTGATATACGAAAAACTCATGTTATCAGCGAATGGACAGCTTTGGCAATCAGAAAGAGGATAATCAGAATCAGGATGATGAACGCCCCGGACGGGATATTGAAGAAATAGGACAGGAACAGTCCCGCCGCACATCCGAAAAATCCCAGTATGCTGCTTGTTATTACGATTTTATGATAGTCTGAAGTAAACATGTTGACCGTCATCTGGGGGACTGTCAGGATGCTCATCAGTAGCATGATACCGACTAAACGAATGGACAGGACAATCGTCGCCGAGATGAAAAACATCATCGCATATTCGATGAACCGTACCGGCAAGCCCTGCGTGAACGCGAAGTCGCGGTCGAACGCCGTGTACATGAGCGCTCTCCGTCCCGGAATGTATGCAAGTATCAGAATGAAGGTCAGGACGGCCATCCAGCAAATGTCCGTTCTGGATACGGTCAGTATGTTTCCGAAAAGATAAGCGGAGAGGTTCGGGGCATAACCGGGAGTGAGGAACATGAAAATCACGCCGATGGCCATCCCGAGCGACCATACCGAAGCAATCACGGAATCTTCGCGTATTCGCCTGTAACCGCCCGAATGACTGAGATACTCCACGCCGAAAGCCGACATTACGGAAAAAATCAGCGCGGACAACAGCGGGTTGATTCCCGCATAGAAACCGATTCCCAGCCCGCCGAAAGAAGCGTGCGTGATGCCTCCGCTGATGAATACAATGCGGCGTGAAACGATGTACGTCCCCGTAATACCGCATGCGATAGCCGTGAGGAAACTTGCCCAGATAGCGTTTTGAAAGAATGTGTACTGTAAAATATCCATAAGGCGTTATTTTTATAATTGGCGCATGCTCAACCCTCCGTCCCCGCTTTCCGGACTGAACGCATCCTGCCGCCGTTCTCCGACGATGAGCAGCGCTTCGTCCGTCAGCTGTTCCGGCAGATTTATATTGCGAAGCTGCAGGCTGCGCAGCCAGCCGGCAACTTCCGTTTCGCGCAGGGAATAAAGCACTTCACGAAATTCTTCGACGCCCCGGTCCGGGTATCCGTCCGGCGCTGTTCCGCGATAAGCGTCCAGTTCCTCATCGTCATAATATTCGGCTTCCCGGCCTGCGGCCGCAAGCAGGCTATCGCGCTCGCACACCTTGTGCCGGCCGCAACAGTCCGAAAGAACAGCCGTATCCGTTTCGCCGCGTTCCTGCGGACGCCGTCTGCGGCTGTCAAAGTAACCGCTTATGGCGGCCACGATACCCAAAACAATTATTCCTGAAACCAGATACCACATTATATTATATAGTTATGGAGAATCCTGCTTTTACAAGATCGTCCCAGTAGCGGGGATAACTTTTCGACACGACTTCCGGATTCGAAATGCGGATTCCTTCCGGCCTGCACATGGCGACAGGAGCAAAAGCCATCGCCATGCGGTGATCCTCGTAAGTAGCCACGACCGGCGACTGTACGGGTTCGCCCTTTTCGCCGTTCCATTCGAGGGTATCGCCGCCGTGTATGGCGACCGGATAGCCGAATTTGCCCAATTCGGTACGGAGCGCTTCCAGCCGGTCTGTTTCCTTTATCCTGAGGCTTTGCAGCCCGTTGAAGCGGAACGGGATACCAAGCATAGTGCAGGTGACGGCCGCCGTTTGCGCCATGTCGGGCATGGAGACGAAATCGAAGGTCAGCGGGGCGGAGTTCGCCGCCATTTCCTTTTTCACGAGCGTAACGCCCGATGAAGTAAAGGCTGTTTGCACGCCCAGTCTGTCAAACAGCGCCGCAATGGAAGCATCTCCCTGCAGGCTGCCGGGTAACAGTCCCGGCAGGGAAATACGGGCATCCCCGCTTTTGCACAGCGCGATTGTCGCGTACCAGTACGAGGCGGCGCTCCAGTCCTGTTCCACCGTGAAATTTTCCGGGGCGGAGTATTGTCCGGGCGGAACGGCGAACGTCTGTCCCTCCCCGGAGACTGAAACGCCGAACTGCCGCATGAGCTGTATCGTCAGGTTTATGTAGGGACGGGAAATGATGTTGCCCGTCAGGTGCAGCCGCATGCCGCCGGCCATCAGCGGCGCAATCATCAGCAGCGCCGAAATATACTGCGAACTGACCCCTCCGTCCAGCGACACGGTACCGCCCGGCAGCGTCCGCCCCTCGATTTGCAGTGGCGGGAAACCGTCTTTTCCGGCGTATTCAATCCCGGCGCCCAGCGACCTCAAAGCGTCGACTAAGAGTTTGACGGGGCGGTTTTTCATCCTCTCCGTACCGGTAATCGTCCGCGTGCCGCTTTTCACGGACAGCAAAGCCGTAAGAAAGCGCATCGCCGTCCCGGCTGCCCCGACATCAATAACAGGGTCGCCGCCGTGAAGCGCTTTTATCATCGCGCCGGTATCGTCGCATACCGATATGTTATTTATTTTTTTCGGGTGGCGGCACAGGGAGTTCAGTATTAACACCCTGTTGCTAATGCTTTTGGATGCCGGCAAACAGATATCTTCACACAGATTTTCAGGAGCTTTTATCAGATAATTCATAATCCCTTTTTGAATGAAAATGCAAAAGTACGATTTTTTTGAATTTTTTTTCGGTTTTATAGTCCGTCTATAAAAGTTTTTTTTTAATTTTGCACGCACTCAAACTACATGATTGATGACATTAAATTAGAAAACAGAGAATTAGACATAAGTAAAATAATTTTTAGAGTTAACTGTTATGAACAAAAAGATCTTTTTGCCATTCCTCGCATTGGCCGCTATTTTAGCATTTCCCGCATGTTCGGGAAAATTGACTCCGTTATCGGAGCAGTACATCAAGGCTGAACCGCAGCCTCTTGAAGTGATAGGCGGTGAAATACCCGTGACTATCAGCGCGACATTCCCCGCCAAATGGTTTAACAAAAATGCCGTAGTTACCGTTACGCCGGTGCTTCGTTATGCTACGGGAGAAACCTGGGGGACTTCTTATACTTTCCAGGGAGAGAAAGCGAAAGCCAACAATCAGGTTATCGCTTATGCTTCCGGCGGAAATGTAACCATGCGTTCGACGTTTGAATATAAACCGGCCATGAAAAAGTCGGAGTTGTACCTGACGTTCGACGCGAAAATAAAGAACAAGACCGTGAAGCTGCCGGATGTCAAAATAGCCGATGGCGTGATTGCGACTTCCGCGCTGGCTGACGCCGCAACGGCCGCTCCCGCAATAGGCGCCGACAAGTTCCAGCGTATCATCAAGGAGGCCTATGATGCAAACATCATGTTCCTGATACAGCAGGCCGAACTGCGGTCGAAGGAACTCGGCAAGGAAGAAATTAAGGACTGGCAGAATCTGGTGCAGAACGCGAACGAAGCGCCCAATCAGAACGTCTCCGTTGAGATTTCGGCCTATGCATCTCCCGATGGCGGCGTGAAACTGAATGACGCTCTGGCCGAACGCCGCGAAGGCAACACAGCGAAATTCCTGGACAAGGAGCTTAAAAAGCGTAAAATCGACGTTCCGGTTGATGCCCGCTATACCGCTCAGGACTGGGAAGGATTCCGCGACCTTGTGTCGAAATCAGGTCTTCAGGACAAGGACCTCGTTCTTCGCGTGCTGTCGATGTATAATGACCCGGAACAGCGCGAACGTGAAATCAAAAACATTTCCACCGTGTTCAAATCGCTGGCTGACGAGATTCTTCCGCAGCTGCGCCGCTCGCGCCTGACGGCGAACATTGAAATCATCGGGAAATCGGATGAGGAAATTGCCTCGCTGGCAAAAAGCGATGCGGGAAGCCTTACGGTGGAAGAACTGCTGTATGCGGCTACACTGACGGAAAATAACGCCGAAAAGGAAGCCATCTACACGAAAGCCGGTAATATTTATCCGAATGATTACCGTACATGGAACAACATCGGTATACAGCGCTTTATCGCAGGCGACTATGAAAAGGCGGAACAGCTGTTTGCCAAATCCAATTCCACCAAAAGCAACAGCGAAGCGAATGTCAATCTGGGTCTTCTTGCCCTGCTCAAGGGCGACAAGAGCAAGGCTCAGCAGCTGCTTGGCAACGCTTCCGGCGTGCCCGAACTGGGCGAGGCGCTCGGTCTGCTTTATCTCGAACAGGGCGAATATGCCAAGGCGGTCAGTTCGTTTGCCGGCACGAAGAGCAACAATGCCGCTCTTGCCCAGCTTCTGACGAAAGATTACAGCAAGGCAGCCCAGACGTTGAACGGCGTTAAGAATGCCAATGCCATTACGGACTATCTGAAAGCGGTCGTTGCAGCCCGCACGAATGATTCGAACGGAGTGGTAAGCAACCTGAAAGCGGCTATCGGCAAAAACCGCTCGCTTGCACAGGAAGCCGCCATCGATCTGGAATTTGCCAAATATGCAACCAATGCATCGTTTACGGATTTAATCAAATAAATTTCGTGTAATTAAAGTTTTATTAAATTGTTCGGGAGGCGGCTTTTGTTTTGAGGAACAGACAGGCCGCCTCCTTTTTTTTGTAAAAACTCAAACTGTATGAAGATGAAAACGTCAGTCTTTATCATATTCGCCCTGCCGCTGATCCTGTTTCCGTCGTGCGGGGACGAAGTTGACCTGTCGGGTCTTGAACAGGGAATATGCTTCCATGATTGACGAAGTTTCATTCATTGATTTCTGGCTGGTAATGGAGTTGACCGGAATCAGCGAACCGAATCTTCCCAGAAGTTGTTATTTTAACAAAGACCGGAATGGCCTGTTGAAAGCGGGTCCCGTATGGGATTTTGACAACGGCGCCTTTATCGCCAGGGATAATTTCGTCTCTATTATGAAAAACGGATAGCCTGGCTTGACAGTAATATCCGGCGGCTGTAATTTTTTGCAGTTAAATGAAAAGTTCTTATCTTTGAGCCTTATTACAATAAAAAATAACTGAAAATGGAAAAGTCCGAAACGGAAAAAATTGACAGGTTAGACCGTCAGATTCTGGAGATTATTTCGAAGAATGCAAGGATTCCTTTTAAGGATGTGGC
>JAIRYY010000051.1 GCA_031267485.1 Tannerella sp. | reverse complement strand
GATTTATATAACAGTTATTTTCATTTCTGTACGGTTATGGAAAGAAACAGCCATATAATAGTCCCGGGCAAACGGGAACGCAAATACACCGTAATAAAGAAAATAACGGAAAATGATTTGATCGTGGAAATAAAAAAGGGTAATTGTCCTGATTATGTAAGCAGGGAAGACTGGGCTGCCTTGCCGGCTAGCCTGATCATGAGAAGGATAAGCTATGAATATCCGACAAAAGAAGGGCTGGAAACAGCCGTTTTGTACACAACGATAACCGATGAAAGTATTGATTCGGCCTCTATCGTCCAGAAATACGAAAAACGTTGGGACATAGAGATAAGCATAAGAGAAATCAAAACCCTGATGGATATAAACGTACTGCGAAGTAAAAGTGGGGGAATGCTGAAAAAGGAACTGGGGATAGCCTTGGCGGCATATAATCCGGTACGGAAAATCATCGCAATGTCGGCTGAAAAAGCCGCTTTTCCCCCCGAAGGAAATATCTTTCAAAAGTGCGCTCCGACTGATCGTCCTGTTTTTCTTGACAAGAGAGGCAGAGTCTTCTGCAAATTCTCTACGGGAAGACCTCGAAAATCTGTTAATACAAATAAGCCGCCAAACAATCCCTAAACGGACTAAAAAAGACATTTCACCAGGATTACTAAAAAAGGAAAATATCAAAAATATAAGTGATATATATGCTATATTAGTGACATTACGGAACAGACGGGGCAAAAATCCGTCCCGTCCGCAAGCCTGTGACTTTAGCGGCGTATGCGCCGGACACATTCGAGCGTATGCGCCGGACGCATTCGAGCGTATGCGCCGGACGCATACGGGCATATGCGACGGACGCATACGGGCGTATGCGACGGACGCATTGGGACGTATGCGTTGGATGCCTGGAAGTGCATATCTATCAGACGCTGGATATTTTCTCGATATAATACTCAAACCAGCCCTCCAGCCATTGCAAACGGCATCCCCCGACCCGTCATTGCGAGCGCAGCGAAGCAATCCAGGCACAGGCCGCATAGTCCGGACGGTTCTCAGGCGGCCGCCTGTGCCTGGATTGCTTCGTTCCTCGCAATGACGGTTGTGCTGTCGTCATTGCGAGCGCAGCGAAGCAATCCAGGCACAGGCCGCATAGTCCGGAGGTTCTCAGGCGACCGCCTCTGCCTGGAAAGTCTCTACTGCTTGCATGCGGTTATGGAAATCAGGCCTGTCGGGCCGAATGAACGTGATATTTCCCGCCGCCGGAGGGCCGCCGGGAAGTTAATGTGTGTTAACTGTATAATTATTCTGTTAATCATCCGTATCTTTGCTCCTCTAAATAAAAAAAAAAGTGTATTGATGAAAATGGAACCTCTTGCGAAGGTTTACCTTATAATAGCAGCCTTTGTCCTTGTCAATCAATCACCAGCGGCGGCATATTGCGATGAGTCACGGATAGATTCATTGGGTGCTGTTGTGTACGACAGGGAAATGACGTTTTCAGACAAACTGGAAACGCTCAATCGCTTCAACGAAGTATCCTCGTGTATCGGCTCCCATTTTGAACGAATATACCCCGTGCTGAATGACTTTCTGCAGCAGGGGAAACGGGAAAACCACCGCGCGGGAATACTTTTCTGCTATAACTTCATGGCCGATCTGTACCTTGGCCTGTGGGACAGGGAACGTACGCGGCGATACCTGGATTCGGCGGCCATGCACATCGACAAAACGGTCGACGTGAGACACCTTGCTCCGTACTTCAGGATGAAAGGACAGTACCTCCAGCGGTATTATCCCGACCAAAGCCCCGAAGCGGTGGAATATTACCACAAATCGCTGTCGTATTACGAGGAAACGGGGTATGAGGGGAAGGAAAACGATGTCGTCATTGTCCTGCGGAACCTCGTCTTTGACGGCCTTCAGCGGAACGACTCCGTCAGCGTGCACCGCTACATGGAGCGGATGACCGGGATGCGGGAGACGCACGCCTCCCCCATGCTCGAGTTCGTGCTGATGGATATAAAGGCCAGCCTGCACGATTTCCATTTTCAGCGTTCGCGGGAGGAAGCCTTCCTGGACAGTTCCATCCACTACGCGCGGGAGGGCCTGGCGTTATACGAACGGGGGCTGCAGTCCCGGTTTTACAGGCATGTGGCCGTCGACCTCTACGTCATGCTGGCCGGACAGCTGGGACGGAAAAAGAATTCCGACCTCCACGCCGTCGACAGTCTTCTCGCCATCGCCGGCGCGAGATACGATCCGGATGATTCCGCCGGCATGGCGCGCATCTGCCACGCAAAAGCGAAAATACTGTACGAGCGGAACATGCCGGACTCGGCCGAAGCCGCCGCCCTGAAAGCGGAACGGTACCTGGAAGCCGGTTACGGACACCGGAACAATTATTTCCTGCTTGCAAAGGAAAATATAAAATTTCTCTGCGACATATACGAAGCGAAAGGCGACTGGAAAAGGGCGATAGAATACCGCGACCTGTGGATGCGGAAGGACCGGGAAATACGGGCAAACGAGGTGAAGGAACTGGAACTCCGCTATGAGATTGAAGCCAAGGAAGCGGAAATAAAATGCCTCAATTCCGACCGGCTGTATCAGGAAAACCGCTATAAAAGGTTCGTCCTCATCTGCTGCCTGCTCTGTCTCGCAATCATCTTCATGTATCTCCTCCTCCGGCTGAAAAGGCGCGACCTGAACAGCCAGATAGCCCTCTTCAATGCGGAAAAGGAGGAGGCGAAACTGAAGCTGAAACTCCGGGAGGAACAGACCGTCAAGGCGCTGCTGGAGAAGTATGAGGTACTGTCCGATTTTCACCTCCGGGAAATGGAACTCATCGGAAAGTCCAAAGACCTCGACAACCTGCGGCAGGACAAGGCGGCGCTGGACAGGCAGGTCGAACTCTACCGCCAAAAGATTGAAGATTACGAAGCGGAGGTGAACCGGAAAAACAGCGTCGGCCACGAAATGCACGACGTAATCGTCGAAGATCTCAAATATCTTATAAACAAACAGCTCAAGCCGCCGCTGAGCGATGAATACCTTCATAACATCCGGCATCTGGGCAAATCCTGCCTTGAAACATTCCGGGAGAAAAGCAATGAAAACCTCTCCATCCCGTACCTGAAATACTGCATCTGTTTTGCCATCGGAATGGGAATAGCCGAAGTCGCCGAATGTTTCTGCATCGAGCCGTCGTCCGTGCACATGATACGTTACCGCCTCAAGAAAAAGTTCGGACTGGGGAATGACGACGACCTCGGACTGTCCCTCCAGAAATACTCCTCGCTGTAACGGCCCCCCCGCCGCCGGCCGCGGCGCCCCCGCTAAACCGCAGCGTCGAAAATCTCCCATAAACCGTCCCGCGGCGCACGCGCCGTGATGCACACCTCCTCCTTCGAGACGGGATGCGTGAACGACACGCTGCAGGCGTGGAGGCTGATTCCTCCGTCGGGATTTGAATGTTCCGCTCCGTACTTAAGGTCGCCCTTTACCGGACAGCCCGCTTTGGCAAGCTGGCAGCGAATCTGGTGATGACGCCCCGTTTTAAGGTCTATTTCGAGCAGGTGATATTTTTCGGAACGCGCCAGGAGGCGATAGTGCAGGACGGCTTTTTTTGAACCGGGTTTCTCCCTGTCGTAAGCAAAACTTTTATTCTGTTTTTCATCGCGCACGAGCCAGTGCGTCAGCTCGTCCTCGGAGCGGGGAGGGGCATTCTTCACAATCGCCCGGTACGTTTTCCTCACCTCGCCGTTGCGGAACATGTCGTTCATCCGCGTCAGCGCCTTGCCCGTCTTTGCAAATATCACGACGCCGGTGACAGGCCGGTCAAGACGGTGCGTCACTCCGATAAAAACGTTCCCCTGCTTTGCATACTTTTCCTTAAGATACGATTTCAGCAGCTCCGGGAGCGGCGTATCCCCCGTCCTGTCCCCCTGCACAATCTCGTGGCAGTTCTTGTTCACCGCAATCAGGTGATTGTCTTCGTAAATGATTTCCATCACATATTCATGCCTCCGCAAACCGGAACGACCTGCCCGGTAACATACGAGGAAAGGTCGGACGCCAGAAACAGCGCCACGTTCGCCACGTCCTCCGGCGTGCCTCCGCGACGCAGGGGAATCTGCTTTTCCCATTCCTCGCGCACCTTTTCGGGCAGAGCGCCCGTCATTTCCGTAATGATGAAACCGGGAGCGATTGCGTTTGCCCGTATCCCGCGTGAACCCAGCTCCCTGGCCACCGATTTGGCGAGGCCAATCATTCCGGCTTTTGAAGCGGAATAGTTGGCCTGTCCCGCATTGCCGGAAACGCCCACGACGGAAGCCATATTGATAATACTGCCGCCCCTCTGCCTCATCATGACGGGCGTAATGGCATGTATGAAATTGAATGCGGATTTCAGGTTTACGCTAATCACCGTATCCCACTGCTGTTCGCTCATCCGCAGCATCAACCCGTCGCGCGTGATGCCGGCATTGTTCACCAGGATGTCGATTCGTCCGAAATCATTCAGTACATCCTCGACCGTTTTATGCGCCTCCCCGTAATCTGCGGCATTGGACGCATAACCCGTCACCCGGACTCCCAGCTGCCGTATCTCAGCCTCGGTCGCCTGTCCCTTCTCGTCAATAACCAGGTCGGTGAATGCAATATTCGCACCTTCCGATGCAAGTTTCAGTGCGATAGCTTTTCCGATACCGCGTGCGGCTCCCGTTACAAGAGCCGTCTTTCCATCTAATAATTTCATATCAATTTATTTAAGATTCAATGTTGTAGTCAGGAATTAAAAAACCGGACGAACGGGAAGCGCGAATATCCTCCGTCTTTCCGGCTGACCGCAGGCCGCTTCCCCCCGTCCGTCCGCATCAGCAGCGGATAAGGCAGGCTCCTGCGGAGTATCCGCCACCGAAAACGCTGATGCAGACCAAATCACCTTTTTTGAATCGGGCCTCATTCTGTGCAAACACGAGCGCGCAGCTTGCGGAACCGGTATTTCCAAGTTCTTCTATGTTGCTCAGCACTTTTTCTTCGGAAATATTCGTATTATTCGCGATGTTTTTGAGTATGCGCATATTTGCCTGGTGACCGACGAAATAGGACAGGTCATTAAATGAATATCCATGTTTCTCGAGCAGGTAGAGCGCGTTTTTCGGCATGTATGTGCACGCCTGAATAAACACATCCTTGCCCTCCGGCATGCGGATTCCGCCGTCGCGCGGGCGAAGCTGTATACCCTCCGGGCCCTTCCCGAGACATCCCAGCGCTTCCGTAAAGACCTCCAGTATCTCGTGGTCCCGGTCGGTGACGCGTTCGTCGGAGATGAAAAATGCAACGGCGGCATCCCCCCAGAGGTGTCCCGATTTGGGGTCATCCTCGTTGTTGTACGCCGTATTTTTATCGCCTCCGATAATCAGCGCCCTGTGCGCTTTTCCCATGGCAAAGTATCCTTCGATGATTTCCATTGCATTGATAAACGAGGAGCAGGCGGACGACATCGTGAACGCCTTTGCGTTCTCAATGCCAAATTCGTGCTGTACGACGTGAGCGGCAGTCCCCACCGTATCGAATGGCGAATAAGTCGAGGAAATGATTAAATCCACTTCTCCGATATCGTACGGCAGCGACGGCAGCGCGTTTTTAACGGCTTCGACGCTCATCGTGTTGATGTTTTCATCATCTCCCGCACGGGAACGCGTTTTGATGCCTGTACGCTGAACAATCCATTCGTCTGTCAGTCCCGTCTTTCGGGTATAATACTCATTCGGGACTCTTTCTTCTGGGATATAAAATCCGGTTGCGTTAATATACATTATCTTTTAATTTTTATTCCGTTGAAAATTAGATTCATTACACTCTCTCTGCGTTGCATTGTCCTGTCCGGGGAATCTCCGAGCAAACCGCGTATGTAGGGAACTTCCATCCCTTTGAGCGAATAGTGGATAATCAAGGTGGTCGTGTCAATATCGGGAATATTGAAAACACCCTCTTTCACTCCACTGTTCAGGATTTTCCGTATCAGGGCGATTTCCTGCAGATTGTATCCTTTGCGTACTTTTGCCACATTCCAGCTGTCGTGAAAAAAATTTGCCCGGAGCGAACCGTTTCTGGTCACCGTGGCCTTGAACGCATCCAGACGCATGTAGATGAAAGTGATGAGCTTTTCATCCGCCGGCAGCTCCTTTTTTTCCACCGTTTCAAGCATTTCATACAACCGCTCCATTTCGTTTTTTATGACAATGGCGGATATTTCCTCCTTGTTCTTGAAATACGTGTATAAGGTACGCCGGCCTTTCTGTGAAGCGGTTGCAATATCATTCATCGTCGTGCGTTCGATGCCCTTGCGGGCAAAGACTCGCCTTGCTGCGTCAATAAGTATTTCACGCGTTTTGGATGTTGTTTCCGACATATACAATGCACATTTATTTAAAATCTGTGCGCAAAAATACTCAAAAAAATGCGATTTCCCAAGAATAATGAAAAAAGTTTCAGGTAATTTTGTTTTTTTCAAAAATGTCTTTATCTTTGCAGCCCTGAAACAGGAACAATATCGCGGAGTGGAGCAGTGGTAGCTCGTTGGGCTCATAACCCAAAGGTCGTAAGTTCGAGTCTTGCCTCCGCAACAGGGAAAAGCATCTGAAAATCCGGATGCTTTTTATGATGTATATGCCGGTCTTGTAGTTCAATGGATAGAATGGAAGTTTCCTAAACTTTAGATTCGGGTTCGATTCCCGGCAAGACTACTATAATGCTTACAATAAATAATTCACCGTAAGTTCGCTCATTTGTACCGCACAAAATCACTGATTTTTCCCGTAATAACTTTCGCAAGCTATATTTCAACCGTATGGCTGACGTGCGGGACACTTCAAAACGGTCCCGCCGGCGCGAGCTTGCAGCCCGCGCCAGTGAGGGGTACAATCTATTCTAATCCGC
>JAIRYY010000168.1 GCA_031267485.1 Tannerella sp. | reverse complement strand
GATGTGGGTTTCTTGCTTATCTTGCTTAAGAAGTTGGAATATATTATATTATCGCGCGCGTAAATAACACCATAATACACCTGCGCATCTCTCTCTCTCTCTCTCTCTCTCTCTCTCTCTCTCTCTCTCTCTCTAACAAATATTCGGAATTAACCAACACAAATGTGTTAATTAATTCAAAACAGAACGAATATTTTACTTTCACAGAGAACATATAATATGTATTTTTTAAACAGTTTGCGCTGCAAAGATAGTGCATTTTTTTATAAACAAAACAAAAACACAAAAAAATTTCACTGCTGAGCAAAAAAAATTATCCTGCATCCGTAGAGACGCGATTAATCGCGTCTCTACAATGGTTACACAGGGAGGCGGGAGACGCGCCTCCACGCGACGAAAGACGGCGAATAAAAACACCTGATTACAATAAATATATGTAAGGGCGGGTTTTAAACCCGCCCCTACATGCCCACAGGACATTCATATCAATAGAAAACGTCACGGTATACCTCCTTTTTCCCCGTCAGGGGATACAAAAAGCCAAATCCCGCCGTCGCCAGCGAGGAGGAACGACGAAGCAATCGCCGATACACGCCTGGATTGCTTCGCTACGCTCGCAATGACGAATCGGTACTTTCGAGATAGCCGGTTACGTCGAACCCACGTTAAAAACAGACGCTCCGAAGAAATGCGGACACAAAGAAAATCCCGGCAGATGGGTTTGTTTCGGGATTTTTTACTATTTTTGCCCTCTGAAATTCAAAAACAAATGTCATGGGGAGAGGATTTACATGCTTATTACTGATAGCGTTGCAGACGGTTCCGGCTGTGGCGCAGAAGAAAGCGCCCAAGTGGGCCGACAAAGTTTCCAAAGCTGTCATAACGGTGGAAACGACGTCCAAAGACGGACAGACCAGAACGGGGAGCGGCTTTTTTATCCGGGAGAACGGCGAGGCGGTGGCGGCGTATGACCTGTTCAGGAATGCGGAAAAAGCCGTCGTGACGACTTCTGCCGGCGAAAAACTGCCTGTCACGCGCATACTGGGGGCTGATAACATATACGGGGTCATCCGCTTTGAGGTTGACGCGCCCAAAAAGACCGCTTTCCTGACCCCGGCAAAGACGGCGCCGCAAACGGGTTCCACGGTCTGCATCCCTCCCCCGGAGGCGGCCGGGGAACTGACGCGGGGCGCCATTTCGGAGATCACGAAAGTCAATGGCGCTTACGATTATTACAAAGTGGAAGTTCCGCTGCCCAAATCGCAGGAAAGTTTTCCGCTGCTGACCGAAGACGGGGAGGTTATCGCCTTGACGCAGGCGGACGCTTCGGGTCAGGGGAAAACGTACGGCATCTCCGTCGCATACATACAAAGCCTGCAGGTGGCGTCCATGGATTTGCTGGGACGCGCCTATTCGGAGATTGGCATACGCAAAGCCTGGCCGCAGCCGGCTGAAGAAGCGCAGATTACCCTCCTGCTTTATGCCTCGCGGGAGGATGCGGCCACCTATCTTGAGACGCTGACCGATTTTATCGCAACGTTTCCCGACTATCCGGAGGGATACGTGAGCCGGGCGTCACATTACGCCTATTACCGGCGGGATTTGGCGCCGGACGCGAGTTCCGTCATGCTTGATTTGGCGCTGGAAGACCTGGACAGGGCCGGGAAACTGACGAAAGACAGGGCGGAGACGTATTTTAACAAGGCAAAACTCATCTTCAGTATCGCGACAGGCGACAGCACGCTCAGCCATAAGAACTGGGATGTCGCGGCGGCCGATGAATACCTGCAAAAGGCGCTGGCGGAAGAGGACCGTCCCGCATACCGGCAGCTGGAGGGCGATATTGCCCTGTACATCGGCGATTACGAAAGGGCGTATCGTGCCTATTCCACCGTCAATCAAAGCCCGGTGGCTTCCGGCATGTCATTTTACCTTGCGGCCAAAAGCCGGCAGCAGATACCCGGATACAATTACATCGAAGTCATCGCACTGCTGGACAGCGCCGTGGCGAAAAGCCCCGTTTCGGAGGCGCAGGCCTACCTGCTGGAAAACGTGGAACTGAAGATGCAGACAGGATTTTACGAACAGGCGGTCAAGGATTACGACAAATATTTCATCATGACCGGAGGCAACGTCGGCAACGGCTTCTATTATTATCGCGAACAGGCCCGGTTCCGTTCCAACGACCTTAAGGGAGCGCTGGAAGATATCGGAAGAGCAATCTCCGCCGACCCTGAAAATGCGGTTTACCATGCCGAAAAGGCCTCCGTTTACCTGCGCATGCAGGAACCCGTCAAAGCGCAGGAATGTGTGGAGAAAGCGATTGCGCTGGAGCCGGACTTTGCCTCCGCCTACCGGATACTGGGCATCTGCCTCGTTCGCCGCGAGAAGAAGGAGGAGGCCTGCGAACCTTTTGAAAAAGCAAGGGAACTGGGCGACCCGGTCGTCGAGAAACTGATAAAGGAAAACTGTAATTTAAACCAACATTAATAACCAAACAAAATGAACAGCGAAAAAACAATGAATCTGGCGGCGGACAATATCCGTATCCTTGCCGCCTCAATGGTAGAGAAAGCTAAATCCGGTCATCCGGGCGGTTCCATGGGTGGAGCCGATTTTATCAATGTGCTTTATTCCGAATTTCTGAATTATAATCCGGACAAACCCGGCTATCCGTACCGCGACCGGTTCTTCCTGGACCCGGGACACATGTCGCCGATGCTGTATTCAATACTTGCACTGGCCGGTTTGATGCCGCTGAAAGAGCTGGCCGGTTTCCGTCAGTGGGAAAGCCTGACGCCGGGACACCCGGAAGTGGACGTCCTGCTCGGTATCGAAAATACCTCCGGCCCGCTCGGACAGGGCCATGCGATGGCGCTTGGCGCCGCTATTGCGGAACGTTTCCTGGTCGCGCGCTTCGGGAATTGGATGTCGCACAAGACGTATGCCTATATTTCCGACGGAGGCGTGCAGGAGGAAATCTCACAGGGCGTTGGCCGCATAGCCGGACACCTCGGGCTGAACAATCTGATTATGTACTACGACTCGAACAATATTCAGCTTTCGACGAAAGTGGACGAAGTGGACAGCGAGGATGTGGCGGCCAAATACAGGGCGTGGAACTGGAATGTCATCACCGTGGACGGAAGTTCCGTCGACGCGATACGCCGGGCGCTGAAAGAGGCGAACGCGGAAACGGAACGCCCGACAATCATCATCGGCAGGACGGTGATGGCCAAAGGCGCCGTTGACGCAAACGGGAACAGTTACGAGAATACCGTCTCCACGCACGGACAGCCACTGTCCGCCGCCGGAGCCGATTTTGACGCCACCATCAGAAACCTGGGCGGCAATCCCGAAAACCCGTTCGTCATCTTCCCCGAAGTGGAGGCGCTGTACGCCGGACGCCGGAACGAACTGGCCGAATGGGCGCAGGGAATAGCCCGCGAGGAAGAGAACTTCCGGGCGGAAAATGCGGAACTTGCCGCAAAGCTGGATTTGTTCCTGAGCGGCAAACTGCCTGAAATCGACTATCCGGCTATCGAAATGAAAGCGAACATCGCAACGCGCGCCGCTTCGGCCACGATGCTGGGCGTTTATGCAAAGCGGGTGGAGAATATGATTGTGGCATCCGCCGACCTGAGCAATTCCGACAAGACGGACGGCTTCCTTAAGTATACAAAAGCATTTAAGAAAGGCGATTTCTCCGGACAGTTCCTCCAGATTGGCGTGAGCGAACTCACGATGGCCTGTATCATGAACGGCATGGCGCTGCACGGAGGCGTGATCCCCGTATGCGGAACATTCTTCGTGTTCTCCGACTACATGAAACCGGCGGTACGCCTTGCCGCGCTGATGCGGCTGCATGTGGTTTACGTATGGACGCACGATTCGTTCCGCGTCGGCGAAGACGGGCCCACGCATCAGCCTGTTGAACACGAGGCGCAGATACGCCTGCTGGAACACCTGAAAAATCATCAAGGCGAACGCTCGACGGTCGTGATTCGTCCGGCTGATGCGGACGAGACGGTCTACGCCTGGAAAACCGCCGTGGAAAGCGACCGTCCCGTCGCCCTCATCCTGTCGCGCCAGAACATCAACAACCTGCCGGCCGCAAGCGGCGACCGCCGCCGGGAGGCGCAACAGCTTGCCAAAGGGGGATACATCGTCAGCGACTGCAGCGGCAAGCCTGATGTCGTCCTGCTGGCCAGCGGCTCGGAAGTGGCCACCCTGGCCGAGGGCGCCGAAACGCTTGCCGGCGAAGGCGTCAAGGTACGTATCGTATCCGTCCCGTCCGAAGGCCTGTTCCGCGACCAGCCGGCCGCTTATCAGACCGGCGTGCTGCCCGACGGCGTCAAGCGCTTCGGCCTGACGTCCGGCCTGCCCGTAACCCTGCTTGGACTCGTCGGCGACAACGGAATCATCCACGGAATGCCCGGCTTCGGATATTCCGCCCCATATAAGGTGCTGGATCAGAAACTGGGCTTCACCGGAGATAATGTTTACCGGCTGGTTGCCAAATTGATTAAAGGCTGAACCCCAAATGTCCGCTCCGGAGCGTCCTGCGAGGTTTCGGAGCGGACTTTAACAAATCAACAAAACACATGAACTTTACCAACACGACAATCGGACTGGCAAGCGACCATACCGGTTTTGAATACAAGGAACTTATTAAAAAACATCTCGTTGCAAGAGGCTTTGAGTGTATGGATTTCGGAGCGTATTCCACCGAAAAGTGCGATTATCCCGAATATGCCCATGTGCTGGGCGAAGCTATCGAGGAAGGGAAGATGGAGATGGGCATAGCGCTGTGCGGCACGGGAAACGGCATGGCCATAACCCTCAACAAACATGCGTCCATACGGGCAGGGCTGGCCTGGAATGTTGACGTGGCCGGACTTGTCAGCGCGCACAATAAAGCCAACGTACTTGTGATTCCCGCCCGGTTTGTGACGCGGGAGGAAGTAATCCGAATCATCGACGCATATCTGGATACTCCGTTCGAGGGCGGCCGTCATCTGGAACGTATCCGTAAAATCACGGCCGGATAATATCGCTTATATCATGAGACAGATGCGGCTATTCGCGTGCTTTTATCCTGATGGACATTTTGAGATAAAACAGGTCTGCATGTTTAGAAATGCAGACCTGTTTTTGATAAGCGCCTTTTTTCAGCCCATATAATATCCTATCAGGACCAGAATAAATCCTGCTATTCCCCAGCCGAGAGCCGCATTTGCCTTTTGCGGATTGTTTGTTCTTTCGATGAGAAACAGAATCAGCCCGACTATTGGTAATATGAAACAAACTCCGCCAAGCAGACAGCTCAGTTTTTCCTGCGACGCCAGCGTTGGCGTCTGTATCGGCGTCTGCGGGGGATATGTATAGTTTCGTTGCTCAACGGTTGGAGGCTGCGCTGTCACCTGTTGTTGCGGGTTTTCCGCATTTGTCTGTTCAAACGACTTTCCACAATGCTTGCAAACTTTGGCTATTGCCAGTACCGTTTTTCCGCAAAAAGGGCATTTTTTCACTTCCATAATTCGTCCTCCTATATTTTACCTGTT
The DNA here is from genome assembly GCA_031267485.1 of Tannerella sp. Lineage (GTDB taxonomy): Bacteria > Bacteroidota > Bacteroidia > Bacteroidales > Tannerellaceae > Tannerella. The sequence continues at coordinate 4,707 of JAIRYY010000168.1, read as the reverse complement.
ATTTCCGAAATATCAAACTTGCCGTCAATGATTTGGATTTCAATTTTTCCTTTGAGGATATCGAAGAAGAAATCGCGGATTTTATCAAACGTTAATGTGGCGGGTTTGCCGTCCCTGTCCACGCCCATATCGTAGGTTTTCAGCAGCTGCGAGCCGAGAGAGGCGGCCGTCAAAAGGAAATGATTTTGGAACTTGTCGGTATCCAGCAGGTCGGCAGCCAGCACTTTACCGATAACGGTGTAGCTGCGCAGGGTCTTCTGAATTTCTTCGTTGGCAAGCGTGGTTTTCACCTCGTCGGTATTGATGTTCATTTCAATTTTGCCTGAATTTTGTGACTGCGGCAAACCTTTGTACAGCGCTCCCAAATCCGCCAAACTCAGATTGTAGAGTCCGGCATCGGCGGTTGCAAGCATCTTTTCGATTGAAAACGCGCTCGGTAACAATAAACTGACAATTCCTTCCATGCGAATGGAGGGCGTGTTGAATGTACCGACGATGCAATTTTTCAAGTCGATTTGCTGTGTGGCAAAAACGCCGCCTATGACTACGCAATTTTCTAAAATCACTTCATCCGCATAAATACTGCCTGCTACAAAGGCGTTGTAAAGCGTTATGCTTTTTGCGTTTATATCGGAATAAAACACAAGTTTCAAACCGGCCGCCCGCGACACAATGGAATTTGCCGAACCAACACTCTTTTTGAAAGCGACATTTCCCTTTGCCTCGCTGTTCACGTACAGTTCCAACTGCGTGAAAACCGCACCCTGAATTTCCAAATCGCCCTGCTGGATTTCCAAACGGTGTCCGTAGACCGGGCCTTCGATAACCGTATCGCCCTTGCAAATGATATTACGGTTAAGTTCCGCCACTTTTTCAGGTAAAATGGAGCCGCGCACCAGATTATCCTGTAACAAAACATCTGTCTCGTTAAAACGAAGTTCTTTTAACTCTTTCATTATGATTTATTTTTTTATGATTATACACTTTTTATCTGACCGAAATTTAACATTTTAACAATGTTTTCTCTTACCCGGACGGTATGGGCATCAGCAGCAGCATAGCGATGATTTACTTCCGCATTGAAATACCGTCCGACTTGATTACTGTTTTCTCTGGAAAAAACGCTCCAGTTCTTCGCCTGAAAACCGGAAATCAATTCGTTTGCCGACATTCCCGGCAGGAAATCCGACTGATATACATTTCTGCCGATTTGACTTTTTCCGTTATGTGTTTCGATAAAGCAAACAGGCGAATACTGCACAGCGGCAACGCTTTCGTCCAACATACTCCGGTAGATTATGTTATTCAGCCGTTTCTGTTTTACAAGGAAAGTATTCGCCTTGCCAATCGTGTCCAGCGCGCGTTTCTTGGCGATGGAGGCGCTGATACGCGCCTGCAAATCGCCGCCTTCCGCGCCGAAAACGGCAACGGTACTTACCAAATCATTTTCAGAAGTGCGGCTGTTCTGATTGTCGCTCTGTTTTTTGAACGTAAAGGCGGGTTTGTCCAATTCGTAAATGCGGTTGGAGAGTTCAGTATTCAAATTATTGAAAATTTTCAGGTAACGGTTTGAAATGCCGTAGTAGTCCGATTCCATTTGCTTTTGTTTCTCCACACAGCGTTTTGCCATTTCGTGCAGGTGTATGAGCGTGGCATCCAGCCGGCTTGATAATTCCGAAATTTGCTGACTGATTTCCGAGCGAATTGTTTTGAAAAAACCTTCCACAATCGTACTGCCGACTTTTCTGGCATTGCGGTCGATAGAGGCGACTTGTGCGGCTTCGGTGGCAACGACCGCGCCTGTCAGCACATTTACAGAGTTGTTGCAATGTGCCACGCTGTTGTCAAAAGGCGCAGTTTCGACATCAATATTTACCTGTACATCTTCGTATTCCGTTCCGCTATAATGAACGCTGCCGCCGTTTTGGGAAGCGGGATAGCTTACGCTGCCCGAATAATGTACGGCTATTCTTTTCTGAAAACTTCGTCTATAACTCATAACGGCCCGTTTTTAATGGTTTGATAACTGTTTGCCATAAACAGTTTGTTTGCCATATCTTTTATTCGCTTTGAACCGCTGGAACCGGAAAGATATTTGCTGAACTCGCTTTTCACTTCCCTGTTGATTTCTTTTGACGCCTGCCACTCAATATTTTCGATGTTGGAATTAACCGCGTTTTTAATGGCAAATTGAGTTTGTTTGTTCAAATCCGCATTATTAACCGCAACTTCAATATTTTTGCTGTCGAATTTGTCAAAATTACATTCCGAAATTACCACAGGAACGGACAGGGTGGAATTTTCAACCGTTCCTTTTTCGAGCAAAATTCGGTCTGTCAGTTTCTTTTGTTCAGACATGTCGGCCAAAAAATTTGTCATGGAGTTGATAACTTTCAGTCCGCGAAATTTTACATTCGAGGCGATGATTTTCTGACTTACCGCCAACGATTCCAGCTGTGAAACAGGAACGGTCGCCGTGAGATATTTAGTTCTGTTCGACACCTTTTCCACTTCGCGAACCGCAAAATCGACCGTCGGTCTGTCGAGTTCAAAAACGCGCTGTTTCAGGTTTTGATTCAATCCGTTAAAGAGTTTCAGGTAGCGGCGCGAAATCATATTGTAGTCGCGTTCCATCCGGGTTTTTATTCCCAGAAGCTGCTTGCGCTGCGCGTTGAGTTGCATCAGGTGTGAATCAACCTCGCTTTGCAATTTGGCGATTTTTTGAGAAATTTGAGAACGCATCAACGCGTAAAAGCCCTTCGTTACATTGTCGCAAACGTGGTCGGCGGCTTTCTGTTCAGCCAGGACAACGGCAGTCTGCATCGCTACAACCGCAGTTGTAGTCCCCTTGATGTGATTGGAAACAGAACTTATTTCTGCTGCCATCGGGTTTGTATCCACTACGCAATCTATGTATGCCATAATTTCAAATTTTTATTCGTTATCAAATTCGCCCTGATTATCCAGGATGTCAAAGATTGCCTGCTCGCGTTCAAAGTTCCCCGCATCATATCCCAAACCTAATTCGTCAAGAATTTGCCGTAATGTTTCATCGTCCAAATCGTTCAATTCTTCTTCGGAAAATCGATAATCCCCGTCCTCATTTTCCATGTTTCCGTCCTGCGATTCGTCTTCCGCTTTCTCGATTTCCTCTTCAACAACGCTTTCCCCGTCATTGCGGACTTGTTCCGTAATTTCCTCCTCATTGGCCATGGCCATGGGATTCTGACTTTCGTCAGCATGAAGGTCTGTCGACGGTTCCGTTTCTTCTTCGGGTTCGCCGTCTTTAAGATTTTCGAGTGCATTTTTTGCAATAATCGGCAAATTCAGCGCGATATGCTCAAACGTAATGTTCTCCACATTGGGTGAAGGCAGCAGTTCGGAAGTTTTGGCAAAGAGCGGATTAACGAGAGCGAGCGGTTTGCGGCGGTCGTCCAAGTCGTGAATTTCATCAGCCGCAACAGCCATTTCATTGGAATATCCGTCACGAAGTTTGGCGTCGTAATACTCAATGTGCCCAAACTTATCCGCCTTTTGTTCAATATCATCCTTGAGGCGTTCCATGTATTCCTCAAAATTTGACTGCGTATTCTTAAATTCCTGCGACTGCAATTCAAAAGCGGCAAGCGTTTCGGCCGCGTTATCAACCACATCGACAACGGTGGAATCGAGATTTCCTTTCGACTGCACCATGCTGTCTTCGGTGCGTTGCAATGAAACCAAAGTGTTGTAAGCCGCAACGTATTCGCGCAAACTTTCCTGCATCAAATTGATAATATCCGAACTCTCAGCGCGATTTGCACGATAAAACGCCTCGGTATCCTGATGCCACTTGTTAAGATAACTGAGTTTCTGGTCTTTGATGTGATTGTAGATTTTCATACGTTCAATGCGGTTCTCGTTCATCAGATTCTGAACCACCGGCGCCACAATTTCCTCGTAAATCTGGTGAACGCCAAAGGGCTGGCTGGTCGTACTGCCGTCTTCGGCGGTCCACATTCCCGAAATAAGATTGTAGCGGACGCGCGAACTCTGTTTGAGCTGGAACGGCTCGTAGCTCTGCACCGATTCGCTGTAATCAAATTTTTCGTTGCGGATACGCTCTATTTCCTCGTGTTCAAGAACCGGCGAATAATGATTGTAAGGCGATTTCAAAATCTGATAAAGGACCTTGTTGGATTCAAAAATGACTTTATCCGTCGAAGCCACTTTTAATGCCGAAATGGCCTGAACGGAATTGGCCATCGTAATCATTAGCCCTTTCAAAACGTCTTCAAACTGCTGTGTTTTGTTTGACAGGGAATCTTTCAACCTGTTCAGTTCCTGGAATTTATTCACGCTTCCCGCATATTTTTCCTTGTCGAAAACAGGGATAACAGGCGCCTTTTCGGGGATTTCGGTCGTGGCAAATTCATTCAGAAATTGCAAATACTTGCTTTTATCGGCAACTAACGGCAACGAAACCGAAGTCGTGTCCAAATCGTCCATACAGTAAGAAATGGTACGCAGCGAGCGTTCCAGCTTCCCGAAATAATCGTGTTGATTGATTTCCTGAATGGAAGTTGAATACCCGTCAGTTTCAATCGTCTCTGTGTCGTTGGACGTTTCCACAATCGGGGCTTCCGACGACAGGTTTTCCAAATCGGCAATGGTTTCAATCAGCAAATCGTTTTGCCGCGAAAGCTGCAGCGTAACTTCCGATTCATC
>JAIRYY010000192.1 GCA_031267485.1 Tannerella sp. | reverse complement strand
TTGTAGAGCGTAACATCCTTGACGGCGTCGTTGTTGAATACCGAAAAGAAACCTACCAAATGCGAGGCGCTGTACACGGTTGCTTCGTCGAGCATGATGAGGTTCTGGTCGTATCCGCCACCGCGAACACTGAATCCGGATGAGGCTTCGGAGGTTGCCTGCACGCCGGGCAGGAGCTGTATCGCCTTGATGACGTCCGTTTCACCCATCAGCACGGGAATTTGCTTGATGGTCGCGGCGGATATTCTTTCGACGCTCATTTCCGCAGTGGAGACATTGGCGATTTTGCTCCGGGAACTGACGACTACTTCCGCCAGCTGTTGCGCGTCGGTTTCCAGCGATACGTCCAATTTCCGATTTTCCGACAAATCGATTTTTATCTCTTTACCGACGTATCCGATGTACGAGAATGTCAGGATGTATTCGCCTGCGGGCAGGCTGATGGAGTAAAATCCGTAGCTGTTGGCTGCGGTTCCCTTTTTTGTGTGCGGTTCGTACACCGAGGCGCCAATCAACGTTTCGCCCGTTTCTCCGTCGGTAATGTAACCGCTGATTGTGAAGTTTTTTTGCGCCGCAACAGTATAAGGTAAGGCTAAAATGATAATTATCAGATATTTTTTCATTCTGTAAAATCGTTAAAATAATTTTGCAAAGGTGCGGCGGTTTTTTTGCACAGGAAAGGGTTTATTTTCGCAGGAATTGGGATAATGGTTGAATTTTGGTCCTTGTCCGGATTTTCCCCCTTATATAAAATAATGATAGTAACTTTGCCGAAAAAAATATCATGAAAAAGGGGATTACGCAGTTAAACTGGAAAGAAGACCTGGGGGACAAGTTAAAGGTTGATTTCAGGGATGTTGACGACGATTTCATCCTGTCCGACAGTATAAATATCTTGCCGGCGTTTTCGTTTCCGTTCAAAATGGACGTTACTACCATTATGATTTGTACCAAAGGCACGGCACACGGGAAAATCGGACTGAAATCATACGAAACGCCGTCGCCGAGCGTAATCATGTTGCTTGCGGGCGAAATACTGCAATATGAATCTGTGAGCGATGATTTCGAGGGACTTTTTATTGTGATGTCCGAACGTCTCGCGGACAGTCTTCTGCCTGATGTTCGCAACTGGATGGCGGTTTCGTTTTCCATTCGCGAAAACCCTTTTCTTCCGTTGAACAGCGACGAACTGGATTTGCTGAAAAGTTATTACGAAATGCTGAAAAAAGTGGTTGTGATGACTGATAGCCTTCACCGGAAGGAGATTGTCCGACTGTTTATGAAGGCGTTTTATTATTTTTTGAGTTCGCAACAGCAAAAAATATCACACAAACGAATACTTACCAAACGAGAGGAATTAGTCAGGCAGTTTATGGAACTCGTCCAAAAGCATTACCGGACAGAACGAAAAATCAGTTTTTATGCCTGCAAAATGTGCCGTACTCCCAAATACATTTCTCAGATAGTCAAAACTTACACCGGCAAACCGGCAAACGAATGGATTGACAGGTATGTCATGATCGAAGCCAAAGCGCTCCTGAAATCAACGCAAATGACCGTCCAGCAGATAAGCGACGAACTCAATTTCGGCGACCAGTCGCTCTTCGGCAAATATTTCAAACATCTCGAAGGCATGTCGCCGAAGGAATACCGCGAGAGTAATTGATGGCTTTTTTGCCGGATTGATTCTCTTCCGGTTTCATTAAAATTTCAGACGGCAAAATGTACCATTGCCATCATAGCCACCATGTATTTTACACGTAACTGTCCTCGTCCCACCCCAATTTGACCAGTTCGATTTTCGACGGGTCGGATGTTCCCAAATGGTATCGAGTATCGGCGATAGCGATATGTTTAGCCGGAGGGTTCAACGGACGGTCTTCTTTGAAGTAGTCCCGGCGTTTAGCCTCAATGATACGCAGTCCGGTCGAATCGACGGCTACCGGATCAAAACCGACAATCAGTCCGCTGTATTTCCACGAATATTCTTCCGCGAATTTGCTCGGCGCAATATGATGAAATTGTGGGGTGAACATCACCAGCACATGCAGGCGCGTTTTGCCTTTCACCATCGGCAACTCCTGCAGACTGCCAAGCACGGCACAGGAATCTTCGTGATAGTCGGACGGTTTCTCGGCAAACATGATGTAATTTTTAATCAGCGTGCCGACGCCCGACCAAGCATGCGTACGCATCGGGCGAGTGTTAATCAGCGCTGTAGCCTGTTGAAAGACGGGATTCTGCTTCACGCCCCGGTCGTCCACGCTCACTTTGTCTTCCATCACGCCAACGCCAAGTACGCGGGCTTTCAACGCTTCGTTCACACAAGGAGGCGTGGGCAGTCCGTTCCATTGGTTCGTTTTTATGCCGACCGTGTCGGTTGGTTTGATGATGGACGCCCATGCTTCTTTCGGCGTCTTCAGTCCGGTCAGGCGGCAAACGGCTTCATCAAGCATCTGCTCGCAGATGGCGGCGTCAGGTGTATCGCCGTCGGCATACAACTGCCGGTTGCGTATCAGTACAACTTTACTCGTGGCTTCCGATTCTGTTGCCCACGCATAGACCGGGCGATTCACTAACAGGATACTGCCGGCAGCCGTTAGGGCTGTCCGTTTCAATAATTCTCGACGGGAAATTTTTTCCATAATTATCATATATTTAAATGTTATTAATAGAGAGATATAAATTTTCGATTTGTTCGGGATTCCGGGCATTGAAGACTGCGCAGAGACGGCGTCCCCGCGTCCATGTCCTGAACCAGGAGCCGTCTTCCAGCCGGAGTTGCGCATCGGTCGATTCCGGTGCAAATTCTTTTTTCAACTGTTCGCGAGCGGTATCGGCGGCAGCTGCGTCGGGGTAGTCGACTATCAGGAGATAATGCCGGTCGTCGGCGCTCCCGTATTTGGCAAGCAGGGC
>JAIRYY010000183.1 GCA_031267485.1 Tannerella sp. | reverse complement strand
AAATAACAGCATCACCGTTCGGATACCTAAGTGACGTGAAGTAAATAATATATAATGGTTATAAGCAAATTGAAGTACACGATTTGTCCATTGAGGGACAATATGCCGGTAGAAACATTTCCGGCGACGTTTATGCTCCGTGCCGTCAGGTACGGCATGTGGTGACAGTCACATAGCGTACCTAACGGCACGCGGAAAACGGGTTGCGGTCCATTTTTCTACCAACATTCTGTCCCGACGGGACAGAGAAATCATTACATGTTATTTATGTCACGTTACTTAATTGCTTAAAATCAGCATGATAACTTTTTTTCGCCGGCAATTCGTCATGACTTGTGGCGATTCGTCACTTGGACTTGAGAATGGAGAATGGAGAATTGAGAACTAATCACTAATCATTAATCACTGATCATTAATTTCCGCGCAGATTTTTTCATGTTTATGGATGGAAATTGCGAGGATGATATTCAGTATGACAGCTTCATAAAGGAAGTAGACCCATACGCAGTCCGTCAGTACGATGATGAATAATACGGCAGTACGTCCGTTGAAAGTCATGAAGTCGATGACGTATTTCATCAGGCGTTCGCTTCGCCGCCGGAAATCGAGGCGTATATCCTCCGGGATATCGTCGCCATATTTTGTGCGGAAATCCCGGAGCATCAGCTGCAGTTTGGGCGTCACCGATTCCTGCAGCGAAGTGTATCCGATGTAAAAAAAGAACAGCACCTTGCCGACGACGCTTCTGTTATTCCGGTATTGCGAGCGTATTTCGTCAAGGTTCTGGAACTCCTGTCCCTTTTCCCGGCTGACGAAATAAAGATGAAGCGTTTTGTAATAATCCGTTATGTTAGCCTGTACCAGATGCGAGACGCCCGACACGACGGCGGGGATGAAGAACAGCCCCGTCCCGTATTCGCTTTTCAACTTCAGCGCCAGGAAGACGTAAATGAGTATGAACCAGACGTCGCCGGCGAAACCGTCGAGTACGCGGCCTATTTCGGACTTGATGCCGGTCAGGCGTGCCAGCTGGCCGTCCACGCAATCCAGTATGTTTGCAACGACGAGGCTTGCGATACCGAGCAGGACAAGCAGACGGCTGTCGCAGTAAAACAGCGGGCCTGCGGCCGCGCCGACAAATATGGAGATGACGGTGACCATATTCGGTGTAATGCCCGTATTGCGCAGCCGTCTGGCTATGCGAAAACCGACAGGACGGTAAAACCACCGGTCCAGATAATTTTCCGTTTCAAGGGATTTAAGTGAAGTCTCGTATTCTTTCTTTACTGTATCGTTCATTTTTTCTATTTATATGCATATCCTCCGTCGGCGATAATTATTTCCCCGTTGATATATGCGTTCTCAATCAATAATTTATAAATCCCGGCCAGTTCGTCCGGGTCGCAAAAACGGCCCAGCGCTATTTTACTTTCTATACTCCGGCGTATCTCGGCCGGTTTGTTTTTTTGCCATTCCGTGTCGACGAAGCCCGGGGCGACGGCATTGACGCGGATGCCGTATGGCGAAAGGAATTTCACCAGGTTTTTAACAAGCGCGTGCGTGGACGCTTTTGTGACGCCGTATGACAGGGACATGGCATGAGGCAGGATACCCATCAGGGAGCCGGTAAAAATCACGCTCCCCCCCCTGTTCATGTTCCTCAGCAGACGCTGCAGCAGAAATACCGGGAAATGCACGTTGGCATAAAACACGCGCGCCCATTCGTCATACTTCATGTCTTCAAAGCGGTCGCGACACGTCAGTCCTGCGTTGAAGATTACGGCGTCAAGCCGTATGCCATTCTCCTCGACATACCGGGCAATGACGTCTATCGCATTCCGGTCCGAACTGTCGGCCTGCAGCGAGACCGCGCCCAGTTCCGAGCATGTTTGCCGCGCCGCGGCCGTATCCGCGCCGTATGTCAGTATCAGGTCATAGCCCATTTGACCGAGACGCCGGGCGACCGCTTTCCCGATGCCTTTTGTGCCGCCTGTTATCAGGGCATATCCCGCCGTTTGAGTATCCTCCATGATTTTTTTATCCAATCTCCATTTGGAACCCCTTTACCGAAAGAGGTTTGGCGCTGCGTTCCTTTTGCAGGGATTTTTCGTAGGATTCGTGGATAGTCTTTTTGATGGACGTTGACGAAACGCCCGAACCGTAGGGGAAATAAAACACCTCGACGCCCAGCTCTTTCAGGTAATCATATTTCCCGAACCAGTCGTCGCCGACAACGAACGCGTCGATATTCAGTTTTTTCACGATTTCCGTATGGTCGAGCGTCCGCTGGGGGATGACGATATCCGGCGTTTTCAGCGCTTCGATGATTTGAAGCCGCTCGTTGAACGGGATAATCGGAGGCTCTTTGTACGACGAGACCAGCTCGTCGGTACTGACGCCTACAATGAGCACGTCGCCCAGACTCCGCGCATAATTGATTACGCGCAGGTGATTGAAATGGAACATGTCAAACGTCCCGGATGTATAAACGATTATTTTGTCTTTTAACATATCAGCAGTAAAAGTTATAAACTTAATATTATTCTTCTTTCGTCAAGTCAAGTTTTTCTTTGTCTCCACTTCTGTCCACATATTGTTTGTGCAGGGGGTTGGCCGTCGCTGCCTGATAATTTTTCCGGTTTCTGTACACATCAATTAATGTATAGAGGGCATGCCGGCAGGAACTTTCCGAGGCTTCGTTCCTGCCGGCTATATCGTAAGCGGTGCCATGTGCGGGCGATGTGCGCACGACCGGCAGTCCGGCCGTAAAATTTACTCCGTCGTCCATTGCCAGCGCTTTAAACGGCGCCAGCCCCTGGTCGTGATACATGGCGAGAATGCCGTCGAACAGCCGGTATGTCTGTGCGCCGAAAAAGCCGTCTGCCGCATAGGGGCCAAAAACGGAGATGCCGTTCCTGTCCGCTTCCTTAATAGCCGGCAGGATAACCGTTGATTCCTCGTCTCCGATAAAACCCTTGTCGCCGGCGTGCGGATTAAGCGACAGCACGGCTATACGCGGGCGCATGATGCCGAAATCTTCGCGCAGTGACCGGTCGAAGACCGTCAGTTTTTCGGCAATACTCCCGGCCGTCAGTTTCGCCTTTACCTCCGAAAGGGGGATATGGCCTGTAACCAAAGCAACGCGTATCTGTTCGTTAAGCAGAATCATAAGGGAGGCGCGGGCGCTGTTGCCGAATTTTTTTTCGAGATATTCGGTATGTCCCGGGAAATGAAATCTGTCGCTTTGAATATTGTGTTTGTTAATGGGAGCCGTCAGAAGCGCGTGAACGGCATCTTTTTTCAAGTCCGCAACGGCCGCTTCGAGAGATTGCAGGGATGCTTTTCCGCCGGCGTCGGTCGAATGTCCCGGTTCGACGGGAGCGCTGTCGTCAACGCAGCGTATCAGGTTAAGTTTTCCCTGAACGGCTTTGTGAGCGTCCTGTATGACGTGAATCTCCGGAAGCGTGATTTCCGCTCCTTCCAATAATTTGCCGTAAAATGATGCTATTTTTTGCGAACCGTACAGTACCGGAATACAGAGTTCGAACATCCTTGGGTCGGAGAATGATTTCAGTATCACTTCATAACCGACCCCATTGCTGTCTCCCTGTGAAATACCTATCTTAATCAGTTTGTCTTCCATGCATTTATTTTATTCATTCATTTTTTCTTCAGCAGTTTCTGCGGCTCCGGAATCCTGTTCGTCGGGGAAGCGCGTTGTCTGTAGCGCGGCTTCGAGACGGCGGATATAATTCTTTTTCTCCGCTGCCGGTTCGTAAACGAACCCCTCGGTCACGATAATCCGCCTGTTCTTTTCGTCCACGCGGGCGTAGCTCACAAACGGGCCGCCCATCATATCGCCGCCCTCCATGCGCCATAAGCCGCGCAGTATGCCGCAATATTTGCCGTGTAACGACGAGGCGAAATAATCCACGACGCGTTTTTCGGTCGACATGTATGAGCCCGGAAACGAGCCGGGCACCGTCCGTTTGAGCATGGAATCGCGTTTCGCCACAAGATATTCGAGGGTAAACGTATTGGGGTCCGTATACGGAAAGCTGTAAATAAGCAGGTCCATGCGTCCCTTGACGGCGTCGTTGGAAAACCACAGGCAGTCGGACGAATCCTTGCTGGACAACACAATGTTCTCCGGGGCATGCAGCGTGATGCCGAATTTGTCTTTTGCCTTTTTCATGACGATCGGGCTGTATTTTTTCTGAAGAATATCCCGGGCACGTTTCATTTCTTCCTTTGTGTACTGTTCGACAAGCACATGACGCCGGCGCTGCCAGTTTTCCTCAAGATAAGCCTTGATTGACTGTCCGTCGGGTGCATTGAGATAGAAGACGGCCTGTCCTCTGGCCCATTTGTCGACTTCTTTTATCAGCGACACTTTGGTGTATACTCTTTCGTCGATGTTCACAATCAGTATATTGCGAACAAACTTCAATATTCCGTCGAACTGGTCGGGCCTTGCATACGTAATCCTCATCGATGATTCCTGTTGAGGCAGGTAGGGTACGGGCGACGTCAATTCTTCTTTCACGGCCAATCCGGAGGAATCGTCCCATGCGACGTTGTCCATTACAACGACGACTTCATAAGCTATACCTGTTGCGTGTGATACGGAAGATGACGAATCACATGCGCTCAATCCCGGTATAAGAGCTATTAACGCGATGAAAATGAAATGTTTCATGTCTGTATGTTTTTAATATTAGATAATTGCCGGACAAATATAGCGTATTATAAACGAAATCGCATCATTTTTTCTGATTTTTTGCAGTAGACAGCATGCCGCATGCGGCAAAAATGTCTTCTCCGCGCGAAATCCTTATCGTGCATGTGACGCCGTGGGCGTTCAGCTGCTCCCGGAACAATTCCATTTTCCGCTCGTTGCTGCCCCTCAGTTTCACGCCCGGAATCGCGTGGAAGCGTATCAGGTTAACGCGGCAGGCCACGCCATTGAGCAGTTTCGCCAAATCTTTCGCGTGACGTTCGGAGTCGTTGACGCCTTCAAACAGGATATACTCGAATGAGACTCTCCGCTGGTGAGAGAAATCATACTGATGCAGCAAGTCAATGATGCTGTCTATGTGATATGCTTTTTCGACCGGCATGAGGGCGAGCCTTTCTTCGTGATACGGAGAGTGAAGGCTGATAGCCAGGTGGCATCCGCTTTCTTTGAGAAAGCGTTTTAATCCGGGAATGATGCCGGCGGTTGATACGGTTATCCGCTTCGGACTCCAGGCATAGCCATAAGGAGCCGTCAGGATTTCGAGCGCTTTGAATAATTCGTCCGCATTGTCGAGCGGTTCGCCCATTCCCATAAAGACGATGTTTGTCAACTCGTCGTGTTCGGGTATCGCCTGTATCTGGTTGAGTATCTCATTCGCCGTAAGCTGTGCGGTGAAGCCCTGTTTGCCCGTCATGCAGAACAGGCAATTCATCCGGCACCCCACCTGCGACGAAACGCACAGGGTCGCCCTGTCCTTCGAGGGGATATATACCGATTCGACGGAACGGGCGCCATCGCCTGCCGCAAACAGATATTTCACCGTCCCGTCGACCGAGCGCACCGCTTTAGCCGGAGGCGTGATGCCGGTTTCGTAATATTCGGACAGCAGTTCGCGTTTCGCCGCCGCTATGTTCGTCATCTCGCTTATGTCCCTTATTTTCTTCCTGTAGAGCCATTCTGCCATCTGTTTCGCCGCATAGCCGGGTAACGATACGCGCGACGCCACCGCTTTAAGTTCGTCGAGCGTCATGCCCGCCAGGTATTCTTTATTTCCCATTCATCGTGAATTTATAATAAAAGCTGTCGAACAACCTGAATTGGACGACAGCTTTTTATCTATGTACAGCCTTAATCAATAAAAACGGATTCGGTTATCTTCTATATCCGCCTCCTGTTGCATGTAACGCAGGGCAAAACTGCCTATACGGTAGGAATTGCCGGCTTCCAGCATGGTTTTCTGACTGCTTTCGTCGTAAGGAGCGCCGTCCGTCGTGCGGTTAATCACTTCAAACACGTAAACGCCGTTATTTCCGGCTACCGGTTCGCTTACTTTGTTCGGCGGAGACAGCGTGATCAGTGAATTTAACTTCGGTTCGACGCCTATGTTTGTAATGCGCGATGTCGCCATTGTGATAAACCTCACCGTGTCCGGATTCACGGACAGCGCTTCCGCGTATGCTGCAATGGATGAAAGGTTTTTCGCTTTCAGGTTCGCCGCAATTTCCTCGCCTTTTTTCTTTGCGGCAAGTTCGGCTTTCAGCTGCGGGGTGACGGACGCCAGCGACTGGTATCCTTCGGGCAGTCTTCCCTTATGCGCCGCGACGACAAATTTATTGTCACATTCATTGATATCCGACACTTTGCCTTTCTTGTTGTTAAACGCCCAGCGAACCACCTGACGTGCGCCGGTGACGGCGCCCACGGTCATGTCCGTACTGTACACGCGGGCATTCGATATCAGGCTATAGCCCTCATCCTTTGCCGCCGCTTCTATTTTTTCCACCGTGTTGTTATTCGCTATAAACTGATTCAGCGCGTTGTAGAGCAGACTGCGTGTGGCGGAACTTGGCGTAACCGTATATTCGATGTCGGCCACCTTGTATTTCGTTACATTTTTGGTCTTGTCCGTAACCTTCACGATATGCGTTCCGAATGTTGATTTAACAATCGCGCTTTGACCTGTGGGCAGGGAGAATACCGTTTTCTTAAATTCTTCGTTAAGCCCCTGAATCGCCCCCGCTTCCGTAAGCCATCCGATTTCCCCGTTGTTTTCCACCAGCTGGTCAATGGAGTGCGCCTGCACGAGTTCGGCAAAGTCCGCTCCGTTTTTAATGGCGTTCAGCAGGCTGTCGGCATAAACTCTGGTTTCCGCATCCGTTGCGCGCGCGGCAATCATTATTTCCGAAACATTCACGGAATCGGGCGCTTCCGTCCGGTCGACGAGTTTCAGTATGCGGTATTTGTCATCCTTGAAAATGGGGCCTTCAATATCGCCAATCTCAGCCGTAGAAGCGAAGTCTATCATGTCGGCGTCTGTCCCGAAGCCACTAATGGAAAAGAATGCATTGACATATTTGCGTTCCGACTTTTCATTGGTGAGCGCGGCCACATTTTCCGTCGTTTCAAGTTCGGCTTTTATCGCATCCATTTCTCTCGCAACCCTGTCGTAGTCTTCCCTGCTGGGAACAATATCGACGGCGATGTAGTCGATAATGCACGTTTCGCTCTGGCGGAACATTTCCTTGCGCTCTTTGTAGAGTTTCTCTATCTCGGAAGCCGGCACGTTAATCGTTGAATCCGCAACATTGGAGAACGGTTCCATAACATATACGATGTCCGAAGTGACAGAAGAATTGCTGAAAGCGTCTTTCGCTTCGAGGGAATTTGCCACAATCGCCTTGTTTAACAGCGTGAGGTATTTCTCCGTCATGCGGTTGCGCCTTATATTCTTTTCCCAGAACATCCATAAAGTCCTGTATTGAAGCAGCTGCGCCTGTACGTTTTCCGGATAGCTCGCGATGTTTTTCAACTGGTTAAGCAGGTTCACCACCGCAGTCTTGTCGAACGTTCCGGTTTGCGGGTTCTGAAACATCTGCGACTGAAGAAGCACCGGCGAGATATTTTCTCCCTCAACCATATCCGTCATTTCCTCGGTCGTAATAATCATGCCGAGTTTTTCAAGACGCGGCACAAGTACGTTCTCCATCACGATATCGTCGTACACCGTCTGGCGGATTTGATTTACATAATTTTCATTGAGGCTTGTCGTTCCCAGCTGAAGTTGATAGACTTCGGTCAATTCATTCTCCCGCGCCAGATAATCCTGATACTCGACAGAGTTGCCGTTAACCGTCACCACGTTGTTCTGGTTTCTGTTAATAAATGAAGTGCCTGAATTTAAAAGGTCTCCAATGATAAATGCAAATAAGGCCAGACCTACGACGGTGACCAAAAGACCAGCTCTTTTTCTGATTTTCTCGAGTGTTGCCATTCTATAAAATTAATTACGATTAATATTCAATCAATCAGCACATTTATGCCACGAAAGCATAAGGTGTACCTGTTTAAGGCCACAAAGGTATAAAAAAAATAAAAACGAACACAAAAATGAATCTTTTTTTTTAGAAAGTCTCCATTAATTTTTTATGCTCTATTCTACAACGCGGGCGGCAGGTTTCCGGCTGAGGCATTGCCTGAGAATAACTGTTCGAATGCTTGACGGTTCCTTAGACAGCGCCTAAATCTGATTGTCCGCGTGAAGAATTTTCTCAATCTCCTCTTTCTTCAGCCCGGTAATGAGCTGGATTTGCTCCAGTGAAAATCCATTGCGGCTGCAGGCAATGACGACTTCCGCCTTGCCTTCCGCCTTGCCTTCCGCCCGGCCTTTCTCGATGCCGATGGCTTCGCCTTTCTCAATGCCGATAGCTTCGCCTTTCTCGATGCCGATAGCTTCGCCTTTCTCGATGCCGATAGCTTCGCCTTCCTTCAGGCCTTTAGCCAGAGCGTCGACGTAGAATGTGCGTTCGACGCGGATGGCGTCCAGGTATTTGTCATACGTTTCGAGCTGCGCCTTTGTGTATGAATTGCGTTCCAGGTACTGCACCGCATCGCGCACGACCTCGTTGTCCAGCAATTCCGCAGGCACCTCCGTCGAGGCGTTTCGGATTTGCGTCAGGAACATCAGCCACAGGTCATAAAGCTTTCTGTCCGCACGGTTGGTCGGACGGAACTTGGGCAACTCGATGAACACCAGTTCCAGTCCCTCTTTCTGCTTCTCCACGTTGGCGATGTTGACTACCTTGTAGTCGTGGTAGTAGACCGATTCGTCGGGGTCGAAAGTGTCGTTCACGAAATTCAGGGCGTATACCGGCTGAATGAGGCGGTAGTCCTCGCCGCTGTCCAGCTGTTTCACGTACGCCTTGGAGGCGTTGAGCAGCACGCGGCTCTTGAAACTCTCCGTCCAGTGCATCTGCATTTCCACGATGAAGCGGCGGCCGCTGTTGTCGGTGCAGCACACGTCGACGATGGAGTTCTTCAGCAGGGGAATCTCCGGAATCAGTTCGCCCGGCTGATATTTCAGGCTGACTATCCGCTGGTCTTTTTCCAGCGGCAGCATGCTGTTGAGCAGACTCATGCACAGATGTTCATGTTCGCCGAAGATGCGTTTGAACGTCAGGTCGTTTTTGGGGTCAAGATAATGTACCATTGTTTGCAGTATTTAGAAATTACGCCGGCAAATATACGGAGATTTATTCAAATGCATAACAGGCGGAGCCCGATTTATCCTCCGTCGCCGCATTTTTTGTTGGGTCGGGATACAGAAACTTCGTAACAGATTTTCTGTTCGCCAGCATACAATAAAATAGTATATAAAATAAACCTGAACCATTATTTTATACTTGTTTAATAATGTCGGGCGATATTATACAGTTATGTTGACGGACACTGACTTTGAACAAATCGGGATTGTCCCGCCGGCAGTTTTACATCATTATGATGTCAGACAAAACAGTATATAAAATCGGACTATATACCCTAACTATTAATGCCGTTTTTCGTAAATTTGCATCAAAAAATAAATATATGTACAGATTATGCAAACATCCCGGGCTTATACTGTTCATACTCCTGATGATAAATCAGGGAGTATATTCGCAATACATCTTCCGTCATTTGAATACGGTGGACGGTTTGTCCGACAATCAAATACGGAATTTCATTCAGGTTCCCGACGGACGCATTGCCATCCGGACGCTTTCCGACCTGAA
>JAIRYY010000141.1 GCA_031267485.1 Tannerella sp. | reverse complement strand
TTGTTGCTGAACCGTTGGCAGAGATATTGTAAATCTTTTTCGTACTGTTCGCATACATAACAATAAATTTTCACTAACTTTGTCGTATTATCCGTGGGAGTCATCATTAGAGATTTATTGTAGTAAATACTCCTTTAATTTAATGATTCTCACGGATATATGCAAATACTTGAAGAATTATTTTGCTGTTATTCAGTTCTTTTTTTTATCAAGATTCAACCCTTAATTCGCATTATTCATTAAGCCTGAAACGAAACGGTTGAAGCGGTCAATCCGGAATTTGTATCCGATATAGACGACGGCGGTCAGGTTGTTTTTATTAAACACGAACCGGCTTGTGTTTAACACGTCGAGTTCGTGATGTATATGCGCTCCGATGAAATAATCTCCGTTGTAGTAGCAGGTTCCCGCGCGGAAATAATTGCTTCCTCCCGGCTTTGTTTCTTCGGTTGGCGTGTCGTCCGGGGACATTTCGTAGGAATAATGTTTTACGGAGATACCGATCATGTCGGAGACGAATAATACCCAGTGGCGGCCTGCCACGAAATTGTATGAATAACCTGCGCCAAGCTCGTACTTGAACAGGTTTATCCTGTTTATGCCCAATCCGGAGAGCCATTCGTGGCGGGCGATGTCGGTGTTTTTGATGTTTGTGTTGAGGTCGTAGTCCGCGTATCCGAGCGCCGCGATGATTGTGCCCGCATTTCTCAGCTGACGGAAGACCGGGTTGATCGTATTTCCGTAAGCCATCTTTTTCCCTCCCGGAAAAAAGGTTATGTGCGCCGACCTTGACCGGAACCAGGCATCGTTCAGCGCCGTTTTTTCCGGTAATGACACGCCGCTTTCGTCGCCGGACACAAGATTTTCGGGGATTGAAACGCTCAGATTGTTTGACCACAGTATTTCGGTGTTGACGGCAAAAAAGCGCGAGTAGGCATTGAGGCTCAAACGTTTGTTGTCCACATTGTTTCTTGTGCCGATACCCATGCTGTAACCTAAGGAAAAGATGTTCCAGCCGACGTCGGCCCCGATGTACTTCAGCGGTTCGGAATCGAATCGTATTCTTCTTTCCATGTCGTTTTTGGCCTGAATCGTAAAATACGGCGTCTGATATGTGCTCAGCAGGCGGATTTTCAGTCTGCCGGCTTCATTTCGGAGGTATCCGGAGTCATGCCTGAAAGTATTGTGAAATTTCTGATATTTGCCGTATATCCATGAAGTTTTCGGGGCGGGAGTTTCCGCCTCCTGCGCATAAATGTTATCCGTCAATAACGGGAATACCGCGACGGACAGGAGTATATACCGAAAAAAATGAAAAGTGTGCATCTTTGTTTACCGCTTAGGGATGGGCAAAGATACGCACTTTCTTTATTTGAACAAAGGTTTACAGCAGATTTTCCGGATTGAGGCTGTTTTTTTCGATATCCTTGAAATAATTGTATGTTCCCACTTTTATTTCCGCACAGGCGGCTTCGTCGCAGACGATGATGCCTTTCGGGTGCATCTGCAGTGCGGTTATTGTCCACATCTGGCTGATACCGCCCTCAATGGCCTGCTGCAACGCGCGCGCTTTGCCGTGTCCGTTTGCGATAATAAGCACTTCCTTCGCATCCATTACGGTTCCGACGCCGACCGTCAGCGCCGTTCCGGGTACCCGGCTCACATCGCCGCCGAAAAACCGCGAGTTGGCGATTATCGTATCGGCCGTCAGCGATTTCACACGCGTACGCGACGACAGGGAGGAGCCGGGTTCGTTGAATGCGACATGCCCGTCGGGGCCTATTCCGCCGAGGAACAAGTCAATCCCGCCCGCCCCTTTGATGCGTTCCTCGTAGCCGGCACATTCCGCTTCGAGGTCTACGGCATTTCCGTTGAGGATGTTGACGTTTTTCTCCTGTATGTCGATGTGGCTGAAGAAGTTGTTCCACATGAAAGAGTGATAGCTTTCGGGATGTTCGCGGGGTATTCCCGCGTATTCGTCCATATTGAACGTAATCACGTTTTTGAATGAAACGGCGCCGCCGCGGTGAAGCCTGACAAGCTCGCCGTATGTTCCGAGCGGCGACGACCCGGTAGGCAGGCCAAGTACAAAAGGCCTTTCGGCCGTCGGGTTCGATTTACTGATTTTTGCGGCAATATAGCATGCCGCCCATTTGGACAACGTTTCGTAGTCCGGTTCAATGATAACTCTCATAATTTTGGTTTTTATTATTACATGCGCAAACGTTGCGCCATTGCTTTTCCGAGTTCGACGCACTGCGCTTCCGTGGAAATGTTTTGCTTCTGTTCCACCGGTGCGCCGACGGTTTCCCATTTCATCGCTTCCCCAAAGGCGGCCAGCCGTTTGACGGCAGCTCCCGCCCAGGTGAATGTGCCGAAACAGCCGAACAGGCGGTTTTTGATTTCGCGCACTTCAATCTTGGCGAGCAGGGCGTCTATTTCGGGGAAAACGTGGTTGCTGTATGTCGGACATCCGATTATGACCGCCCTGTAATTGAACAGGTCGCGCAGTATGTGGGATGCATGGCTGTTACTGGCGTTGTGCACGACTATTTCGCGGACGCCGCCGGCGGACAGGGCCGACGCTATGGTCTCGGCCATTTGTTCCGCATGTCCGTACCTGCTTCCGTAGACGATGGTGACGCCGTCGAGCCCTTCGTAGCGGCTCAGCCGGTCGTAGATTCCGACGGCTTTCGTTCGCTGTTCGCTCCATACCGGCCCGTGCGTGGAGCAAATCATCCGTATGTCCACGCCGGAAAGTTTCTGCAGCGCTTTCTGCACGGGGTTTCCGTATTTCCCCACGATATTGGAGTAGTAGCGCACCATTTCGTCCCAGTAACGGGCGGTGTTGATTTCGGTGTCGACGACGCCGCCGTCCAGCGCGCCGTACGTGCCGAACGCATCCGCCGAGAAGAGTATCCCGTCCGTTTCGTCGTACGTGAACATCACTTCCGGCCAGTGCACCATCGGAGCGGTATGGAATCGGAGCGTGTGCGAGCCTGTTTCGAGCGTGTCGCCGTCTTTCACTTCATGCAGTCCGCCGGTTATGCTGTAGTATCCGGCCAGCATTCCGAACGTCAGTTTGTTGCCTATGATGCGCATTTCGGGATATTTCCGGCGCAGCAGGCGGATACTGCCCGAATGGTCGGGTTCCATGTGATTTATTATCAAAAAGTCGAGCGTGCGTCCGTTCAGCGCCTCGTCGATTTTCCTGAAGAATATTTCCGAGAAGCATACGTCTACCGTATCTATCAGTATCGTTTTTTCTCCCCTGATCAGGTACGAATTGTAGGAGACGCCGTATGGCAGCGGCCACAGATTTTCGAACAGCTGTTTGCGGCGGTCGTTGACTCCCACGTAACAGATGTCGTTTGCAATTAATTTCATTTACCTGTTTTGTTTATAATCTTACGGTTCCTTTTCAGCGCTTTCCGGACGAAATAAATGCCCGCGACGATGAACGGGATGCTGAGCAGCTGTCCCATGTTCAGTATCATTCCTTCTTCAAACGCTTCCTGGTTTTCCTTCAGAAATTCGATGAAGAAGCGTGCCGTGAAAAGGCAAATCATGAAGACGCCGAAGATGAGGCCTTCCTTTTTCCAGGCGTCCTTGCGGAAGTAAAGCCACATGCAGACGGCAAAGATGAGGAGGTAGCAGGCGGCTTCGTACAGTTGCGTCGGATGGCTCGGCGCGGAAAAGACCGGCTCGGCGCCCTGTTTCCATGCGTGCAGGTTTTTCACGAAGCGGAAAGCCCACGGCACGTCCGCCGGATTGCCGTAGACTTCGTGATTCATCAGGTTGCCGAGGCGTATGAAGGCGGCGACCAGGCCGGTTGGCGTCACCAGTTTGTCGAATGTCCAGAGCATGCTTTTGTGCGAGACTTTTATGGAATAGAAGTAGACGGCGATGATGATGCCCAGTACGCCTCCGTGACTTGCCAGTCCGCCCTCCCACATTTTCAGTATCTCGAACGGATGAGCCAGGTAATACCCCGGGTCGTAAAACAGGCAGTGGCCGAGGCGCGCGCCGATGACCGTTCCGGCAATCGTGTAGTAGAGGAGCGGGTCAATCCATTTGGGGTCGATGTTTTCGCGCTTCCACATGCGCTCGACAATCTTGTATCCGACAGCGAATCCGATGACGAACGCGAGCGAGTACCAGCGAATTTCCTTGGCCCCGATTGAAAAGATGGCGGGGTCGGCAGTCCATGTGATTTCCGACAGCATCATTTTTCTATACCAGTTTTCTGATGAGGTCTTCCCTGTCTCCGCAGAGCATGTCAATCACCGGGATTTCAATCATGGTGTAGGCTCCCGGCTGCAGTTTTACGGATGCGCGCGCGACGGCGACCAGGATTTGTGCGGTGAGGGCGGGATTGTTTATTTTCATATCGAACCCGATGAGCTGGTTCTGCGTTTTACCGGAGACGCCCTTGCGTACAAGGTTCACGCCGTGTCCCATATCCAGCAGGCTGTCGACGGAATCGACCTGCATCACGTGCGTTTCGTCGTGCACGAAGTAATCGTCGTTTTTGACGGCTGCGGCGACCGTTTCGAACGAATGTCCCTCTTCCACTTCGATGTATACCATGCGGCGATGTACGCCCGTACCCATTGGAATCGTCATGCTCAGGGCTGCCCTGACTCCCTTGACGGCCTTGACGGCCACGGTGTGCCCCATGCTCATGCCGGGGCCGAAATTTGTATACGTGATGCCTTTCGGGACGAGCGCTTCGAGCAGGGCGCGGACGACGGAATCGCTTCCCGGATCCCAGCCGGCGGCAATGACGGAGACCGCGCTGTTTTTCCGCGCTTCCCGGTCGAGCTCGCGGCGCAGGTCTACAATCTTGCCGTGGATGTCAAAACTGTCGACCGTGTTGATGCCCAGCGCCAGCGCCTCCTTTGCAAATTTTTCCACCTGACGCGTCGGCGTAGCCAGGATGGCGACATCAACGCCGTCCAGTTCCGAAAGTTTGCCGGCCACGGCGTATGGCCTGAGTTCCGGCGGCACATCATTCACATTCCGGCGCACAATGCCCGCCACTTCAAAATCCGTCGACGCCTCGAGCGTCTCCAGTACGTATTTGCCGATATTTCCATATCCCACAATTGCTGCTCTTGTCTTTTTCATACACTTAACTGTTTTATTGTTTATAACTGACTGTTTTTTTTACGGGAGGCAAAAATAGTAATTATTGAATGATTTGCAACTATAATCCGCAATTATTTTTTCCGGAATTTTGCCATTGTTATGACAGGGTCTGTCTTTTGACGTTTGCAAATAACGGAATATCCGTGTCATGTTTTAAAGTTCACATACCGGGCTGCGGTTCGTCCACTCCGACGCTGCGGCATGTCCCGACCGCGCAAATATAACCGCGTGGATACGCAGACACTGCCTGCGGAGAAAATGACCCGGAATCAGTTGATTCTACCCCTTCCGCTGGAGAAAATGACCCGGAATCAGCTGATTCTACCTCTTCCGCTGGAAAAAATAACCCGGAATCAGTTGATTCTATCCCTTCCGCTGGAGAAAATGACCCGGAATCAGTTGATTCTACCCCTTTCGCTGGAGAAAATCACCCGGAATCAGTTGATTCTACCCCTTCCGCTGGAGAAAATGACCCGGAATCAGTTGATTCTACCCCTTCCGCTGGAGAAAATCACCCAGAATCCGCGGATTCTACCCCTTCCGCTGGAGAAAATGACCCGGAATCCGCGGATTCTACCCCTTCCGCTGGAGAAAATCACCCAGAATCCGCGGATTCTACCCCTTCCGCTGGAGAAAATAACCCAGAATC
>JAIRYY010000126.1 GCA_031267485.1 Tannerella sp. | reverse complement strand
TTAAATTCCACAAACGATACGGTCGTGGAAGCAAAGGGCGATTCTTCTCCGTCTTCGTAAACGGCGGAAATGGAATAGACTAAGGAGCCGACTGTCGGTCCCCCGTCGGTAAAGGTAGTGGAGGTCGCGTTTCCTATCCTTTGATTGTTGCGGTACACGTTATAGGATGCCGGACGTTCGGCGCCGGAGGGAGCGTCCCAGCTCAGCGATATGCTTCGCCCCAGATTAACCGCCCTGACATTGAGCGGCACGGGTTTGAACACTCTGCGAAAACGCCCGGCCAGTGTCTGCACGCCGGAACCGGCGGGGTCGAGCCACACATCCATGTGTGCGGAATCCGCATTGAATTTGTCCCAGTGGTAACTCATTTTCCCGTAAATATTAAGTCCCGTCGGGAAAATGCAGGTTGAATTGCCCCCCGTCAGCGTCCCGACAACCAGTTTGTTTTCGTTATACAGGGGCGAACCGGACGACCCGCCCTCCGTCACGCTGTGTCCGTTTGCCGTTTGCTGAAAAGTCACATCCCAGTGCGCATTGGTGCGTCCCGTAAAATCCGAGGACCTGAAAGTGTACTGCTTTGCCGGCGTTCCGTAAGTTGATATTTTCATGTAATCGCCGCCGGGATGATGCAGGTTTGCCCCGGAAGAAGCGGGCGTATCCCTCCTGTCCCATCCGTTATAAAAGACATTGTACTCTTCGGGAATCATCGCGTTCAGTTGCAGCAGCATCCCGTCGGAGCCGCCCTCCATTCCCGTATTAACGAGCAGTTTGCAGCCGGTCATGGTTTTGGCGGGCGCGGCAAAGGAACCGTTACTGCAATCCTCGCGTTCCAGATGGAAATAAAACAGCCATTGCTTCATATCGGAAGCATCGGCCGCCACCTCCATTTTGCCTTTCAGCTTATCCTCTTGATAAGCGCAGTGACGCGCCGTCAGAATAAGCGGCGCGAAATCCTCCGCCGTGTTGTTCATCAGCGCCCCGGAGCAAATATAGGACATTTTGCCGATTTTCTGGACCGTATGGCACACGCCATTCTTTTCATTCTGCCACGCCTCCCCCTCTTCGCAATTTATATTAACCATGCAGGAGCCGGAGCGCGTCGTTATGCCGAAAAACGTTTTCAGTGCGGCCGTATTATAGCCATAGCCTATTTCGCTGATATGTATGCGCGGCTTTTCAGGGCTGCCGGTTTCCGGTTCCACGTATTCGAGGATAAGCTCGTCGCCGCCGATAAATTCAGTGGCAAAAAGACCTCCGTCGGGATGAGTGTTTCTCGTGTACGCGCCCAGCACGCGGGCTTTGTCGGCGCTGTAAATAAACAGTTTCCCGCCGTCGGGAATATAAAAATCCCGGTAGTACAGCATCACGGCCGTCGCGCCGGGCACGCTGAGATGAAGCTGCCAGATACGTTCGCCTCCCGGCAGCGCCGTCCGGCTGCCGGAGTTCTCCGGCGTATAATCGACCTCAATCAGTTTGGCCACCGGCATCGGAGCGCCTTCGCGGGCGCGCCAGTTGTCCACCTCGCGCAGGTCTTCGGCGTAAAAATCCACCGGCGCTTCGGTCTTTTTCAACGCGCTCCGCAACGTCTGAGCATATTTGAAACTCGGAGGCAATCCACCCTCGCTTATTTGGGCGAACGCGCCCGGAACATGCAGCAGAAAAGCGCCGACAGCACAGGCAGACAACACGTTTCGCATTCCTGTATCCAAATGTCTGAAAAATCGCATAGAAATATATCTTTACATAAATGGCTTGCAAATATATGAAAAAAACTTACCTTTGCGCAAATTTTACATTAATATCTCGAATTTTATGAGGAAATTTATTCTGTTTTCTTGTTGTGCCGCACTGTTTTGTGGCGTTTGCGCGCAGAAGAAAAACTTCGATTACAGTTTTTACGGCTTTGTGAGGGGAGACCTTTACTATAACTCAAGAAGTAACGTCGAGGTTGTCGACGGGCTTTTTTATCTCTATCCGAGGGATGTGCGTCCCGATTCGGACGGGAAAGACCTTAACGCCACTCCGGCCAGCAGTTTTTATTCCTTCACGACCCGTTTGGGAGTGAACATGAAAGGCCCCGACGTCGGCGCCGCAAAAACATCCGCGAACATAGAATCCGATTTCGGCGGAACGACGGACATCAATTTCATGCTGCGCCTGCGCCGCGCCTACGTGAAACTGGACTGGGACGGCGGCTCGTCCCTCCTGCTCGGGCAGACGTGGCACCCGCTGTTCGGCGAAGTCGTGCCCGACGTGCTGAACCTGGCTACCGGAGCGCCCTTTCAGCCCTTCAACCGCAGTCCGCAGATAAGGTATCAGTTCCGGAAAAACACCCTGACGCTTACGACCGCCGCCATCTATCAGCTGGTATATACCTCCACCGGATTCAACGGGAAAAGCGAACAGTACCTTAAGGACGGCGTGCTGCCCGAACTGTATCTGGGGGCGGACTGCAAAAGGGGAGGTTTTCTGGTCGGCGCCGGGATTGACATGATTTCGCTGAAACCGCGCCTCGGCGTTATTCGGGAGGACGGCCAAATGTTCCGCGTAAACGAGCGCGTGACCTCGTTATCGTACGACCTTCATGCCGGCTATACCGGCGCGAACCTCCGCGTGTCGGGCAAAACCGTGCTCGCGTCGAATCAGACGCACAACGTCATGCTGGGCGGGTTTGGCGTCACGGAAATCGATTCGCGCACGGGGGAACAGAAATACACGCCTTTCCGCCATTCCACATCATGGCTGAACGTCGTCTACGGGCAAAAATATCAGGCCGCCCTTTTTGCCGGGTACACGAAAAACCTCGGCACATCGGAACGTCTTGTCGGTACGGACAAATTGTACGGTATGGGACTGGATATCGACCGCTTTACCAATCTCAGCCTGTCGCTGAGGTACGTGTTGCCTCACTGGTTTGTCGGGGTCGGGTACACCCTGGCGACAGCATGGTACGGGACGACGGTTCTTTCGGACGGTAAGGTCACCGACACGCACGACGTCACGAATCACCGCATCGAAAGCGTCTTCACCTATTTTTTCTGAAAATAAGGCCATAAAGTTTCAGGATGGCGGGATAAGCCATCGCTCCGGCAAATCCTCCCGCGATATCCGCCATCAAATCGTACAGGTCGCCCGTACGGTTGAAGAATTTGCTTTGCAGTATCTCGATAAGTCCGCCATACGCAAAAGCCAGCAGCGTGGACAGGAGTATGATGCGAAAATAACGGTTCCCCGCCTGAAAATTGAACATCAGGCTCAGCAAAACCGACTGTACGAAGAAAACCCCGAAATGGAAGATTTTATCCATGCCGGGAATCCTTACCCGGGGAATACTGTCGGACGGCATCGCGCAAAAGACAAATATAATGACCGCCCATGCGACACTCCCCGCCAGTAAAACGTATATTTTTTTTCTGTTCTCCATATAAATC
>JAIRYY010000088.1 GCA_031267485.1 Tannerella sp. | reverse complement strand
GTCTTGCCGGTGTCCGATGCAGTAGATGCGTAACATGAGTTACGAATTAAGGCGTCGTCAAGAAATAACCGGATAATCGGGTCGTCGCTGTTTACATCCGTCCGCGCGCGCCGGCCGTTCCCGGTTAAAAGAACGGTTCAGTCGGACAGGTATGGCAGGTCGTCGTTGTGCATTTGTTTAAAGGCTTTTCCCAGCATGGACGTGATGTCGCCGGCTATCATGCTTTCTTCCGAAAGGCTTGACGCGGCAAGGTTTCCGGCAATGCCGTGAATGTAGACGGCGATGACGGACGATTCTTCCGGGCTGTATCCCTGGGCGAGCAGGGCGAGGATGATTCCGGTCAGTACGTCGCCGCTGCCTGCCGTGGCCATGCCGGGATTGCCGGAGGTGTTGAAAAACACTTTCCCCGATGGCGTGCACACGGCCGTATATGCTCCTTTCAGGACGATGCATATCTTCTGTTCGTCGGCCATCGAACGGGCTTTCTGTATCCGTTCGCAGGCGTTTTCGCTCCGTCCGGCCAGGCGGTCAAACTCCTTCGGGTGCGGCGTGACGATGGCGCCCGGTGGCAGGCGGTGCAACAGTTCGCTGTTGTCCGCGATGATATTCAGCGCGTCGGCGTCGAGAACCAGCGGTTTTTTTTCGGCGGCGGCGATGTCGAGCAGCTCGGCAACGACGGTTTTTGTCCTGCCGTCGAGGCCCAGACCGGGTCCGATACCTACCGCGTCGTACCGGGAGAAATCCGGCGGCAGTCCCGTTATGAAATCGGAATGTGCGTCCGCCTCCGTCATTGCTTCCGGCAGCGCCGTCTGCAGGGCGGTCTCGCCCCTGCCGGGCACGCGGACGGTCAGCAGTCCCGCGCCACTGCGCAGACAGCTTCCGGCGGACAGTATCGCCGCGCCTATTTTCCCGCGGCTTCCCGCTATGAGCAGCGCATGGCCGAAATCGCCCTTGTGGGCGAAACGTTCGCGCCGGCGAACAAGCGCCGCTACGTCTTCGTCCGTAATAAGTCCGTAGGGCGTTTTCGTTTCCCTCAGGGCGTCGGGATGAAGCCCGACGGGAAGCATTTTCCATTCGCCGACGAAATCGGCGTTTTCCGGCAGCAGGAAGGACAGCTTGGGGAACTCGAACGTGAGCGTCAGGTCTGCCTGGACTACGTGCTGCAGGTTGTTCTCCCTGTTATCCTCGCCGAACAGTCCCGATGGGATGTCGATGGAGACGACCGTCGCTTCCGACTCGTTTATATACTTGACAATCCCGGCGAACCCGCCCTCCAGCGGACGGTTCAGCCCGTAGCCGAACAGTCCGTCGACGACGATATCCTGCGGTTTCAATGCCGGAGGGGCGAAAGAGGACGCCACTTCCACGAACTGCCGGCTGTCGCCGTCCGTGATCCGCCGCCTGTTTTCCTCACATTCCGCCGAAAGCGTGTTCGACGGATTGATAAGGTAAGTGAAGACGTTGTACCCCCGCTCGGTCAGTATGCGCGAGACGGCCAGCGCGTCGGCCCCGTTATTGCCCTGTCCGGCAAAAACAAGGATGCGATTCCCGCGGGATGTGTACCGGCGACAAAACTCATTCACAAAAACGGAAGCGGCGCGCTCCACCAAATCAATGGATTCAACAGGCTCGTTCTCTATCGTATACCGGTCTATCTCCTTAATCTTCGAAGTTTCAAATATTTTCTTCATATTGCGTTAATTTGCGACAAATATAGTATAAATTAAAAGCAACACAAAATGAACCGTTAAAAAAACGCAATATCGCGATTGTTTGTAATAAAAACGGAGATTTGCCGTCTAATAGGAAAACAGCATAAAAACAAATGATTATCAAACTAAGGAACATAAACAAAACATACAATAACGGCGCGCCGCTGCATGTGCTGAAGGGCATTGACCTCGACATTGAAAGGGGAGAAATGGTCTCCATCATGGGTGCGTCGGGTTCCGGGAAAAGTACGCTGCTCAACATTCTCGGCATTCTCGATACCTACGACGAGGGAGACTATTACCTCGACAATCAGCTGATAAGGGATTTGAGTGAAAGCCGCGCCGCCTCTCTGCGCAACCGGATGATTGGTTTCGTTTTCCAGTCGTTCAACCTCATCGCTTTCAAAAACGCGATGGAAAATGTCGCCCTGCCGCTGTACTACCAGGGCGTTTCGCGCAAGAAACGCAACGCGCGGGCAATGGAATATCTCGACCGTGTCGGGCTCAGGGAGTGGGCTGACCACCTGCCGGGCGAGATGTCGGGCGGACAGAAACAGCGCGTGGCCATCGCGCGGGCGCTCATCGCACAGCCGCAGGTGATACTCGCCGACGAGCCGACGGGCGCGCTCGACAGCAAAACGACGGTCGAAGTGATGGACCTCCTGCAGGAGGTGAACCGCGAGGGGATGTCGATGATTATCGTCACGCACGAAAAAGCCGTTGCCGAAGCGACAAACCGTATCGTGCACGTAAAGGATGGACTGATAGAAAACGACTATGTTTGATTTTGACAACCTCCGCGAAATATGGAGTACGATGAAGAAAAACAAACTCCGTACGTTCCTTACCGGATTCTCCGTCGCATGGGGCATCTTCATGCTCGTCGCCCTGCTGGGAGCGGGCAACGGGCTGAAAAACGGCGTCATGTACAACTTCCGCGACATGGCCGACAACCGCATCGAGATGTGGCCGCGCTACACGTCGAAACCCTGGAGGGGGATGCGTCCGAACAGGCGGCTGACGTTCGAGGACGAAGATTACTATATGCTGAAAAGGGAACATCCCGAAGTCGTCCTGTGCTCCGCAACCGTGTACCACAGCGATACGCTCACTTACAACCGGGAATATTTCACGGGCGAAACCGACGGCGTCTTCCCCGACCATGCCCGAATCAATTTCGTGCAGTTCAAAACGGGCCGGGGACGCTTCATCAACGAAGCCGACATACTTGACCGCCGCAAGGTCATCGTCCTCAGCCCGCGCATGGCCGAAGTCCTGTTCCGCGACAAAGACCCGCTCGGCGCATACGTCCGCTGCGGACGCATCATGTTCCGGGTCGTCGGCGTCTATCACGATAAAAACATGAGCAACAATGCGCCGGCATACATCCCTTTCTCGACGGCGCAACTGCTGTATAACAAGGGGGAAGGCTTTTATAATCTCTCCTTCACGGTGAAAGGCGTCACCACGGAAGCAGAAAACGACGCGTTCGAACAGCGCCTCCGCGAAAGCCTGGCGCGCAGGCACAAGTTCGACCCGACCGACAAATCCGCCATCGGAATGTGGAACACGAGCAGCGAGATGCGCATGTTCGGCAACATGATGAACGGCATCCTGCTCTTCATCTGGATTGTCGGCATCGGGACGCTGACGGCCGGAATCGTCGGCGTAAGCAACATCATGCTCGTGACCGTGCGCGAACGCACCCGCGAAATAGGCATCCGCAAGGCTATCGGCGCCAAACCGTCGTCGATACTGAAGCTCATCATCGTCGAATCGATACTCATAACGGCAACGTTCGGTTACGTCGGCATGGTTTCGGGCATCGGACTGACCGAAGGCATCGACTACATCATGACCGCATCAGGCGCCAACAACGCGCCGGCAGGCGGCAATCCGGGCGAAAACATGACGCTCTTCCGCCACCCGACAGTCAACCTCGGCATCGCCGTCTCGTCGACAATCCTGCTGATAGTGGCCGGCGTATTCGCCGGATATTTCCCGGCCCGGAAAGCCGTAAAAGTCTCAGCCATCGAAGCCATGAGAACGGAATGAACGGGTTTTAACGATGAACGAGTTTAACATACGAATAAAAAACAAATAGATTATGCTAAAAAACAAATTTTCATTCAGTCCATATTGGCTTTTAAGCGTCTTTTTATTATCCGGATGCCAGTCAACCGATTTGATCAAGATTACAGATGCTTATTTTTTCAATGACAAATCATTCCCAAATGAACAGTACCTTGCAGGTAATATAGTGAATGATACTTTTATTGGCAAGCCGGTGCGTTTAACACAAATAGACTCTCTTTTATATGTGGCTGATGCTGCTCTTGATTCCCTCGTACACATATTTGATGTCAAGAACAATATATACAAAGGATTAGCCATAAGCAGGGGCAATGGCCCGGACGAACTTTTGTCCGCAGGACACGTTACTTCTTCCATAGACAGAAATTCTGTTTGGGCGCACGACATTACATCTCAACGATGGATGCAGTACGACCGGGAACTGAACACATTAATGGATAAAATGCAATTTGCTGTAGATTCCGTTAATAATGTCTATATTAATGAACCTCAATGGATTTCCGACAACCTGTTTGTCTGTGTTAACTTCCTTAGTCATAAGGAACGTTTTTATGTAGTAAATAAAGATTTAACCGAATTTAAGCCTGTTTTCAACCCGCAATTTTCGTTTGACAATAACTGTCCGCCATTTCTTATGAATGATATTTTTTCATCCTTAATACATGTAAAGCCTGACAGGAAGAAAGTGGTTTTAGCCGGCAGATACCTTGACTGTATCGAAATATATAATGCCGACGGTTCGCTTACAAAATTACTGAAAGGCCCTGAAAAGAATTTCAAATTTGAGTATGACAAGAGCAGGTCTCTTGGAAATAGCGTCCTGGTAAAATCTCCCTGGTCGCGAAGAGCTTATATTGGTTTGAGAAGTACAAATGATAGAATTTATGCCCTGTATTCGGGAAAAGAAAGGAGGGACAGTTCTAATTATTCGACTTCAAACATCATCTATACATTCGACTGGGAGGGAAATCTTTTAAAAAAATATGTGCTGGATTGCCTGATTGATTCATTTGATGTGGATGAATCTGCGCAAACAATATATGCAGTACAGGAACCGGACAGCTATATTGTCAGTTTTAATCTTTCTGACGATAAAATCCTGTAATCCCGAAGAGGGTTAAAAATAGCGCATCCGTATGAATGCCTGTAATTCGACGCCATTGAACTGTAAAAAAATAATTATATGAACTATGATAAAAAGTAAATTTCAAAAGGTCGCATCCCGTCATTGCGAACGCGGTGAAGCAATCCATGCCGCACGGCGGCCGGACAGCTTCGCGCCTCACACGGGCTGCAATCACTGTTCCCGCCGGGAGCCGTCTCGAACATGGGCCGGCACGGACTGCAAGTCCGCGTCAGCAGCGCCCCCTTTTAATTCTTAATTTTTAATTCTTAATTGAATAAAGTGTTTGATTCTGACAGATGGATAGAAATATGGGCGACGATCACCCGCAACAAGACACGCAGTCTGCTGACCTGCTTCGGCGTGTTCTGGGGCATCCTCATGCTCGTCATCCTGCTTGGTTCGGGGACGGGGCTGAAAAACTCCATATTCAAAAACGTGGACGGGTTTGCCACAAACTCCCTGTTTTTCGTGTCCGACCGCACAAGCGAGTCTTACCACGGCTTCAACAAGGGACGCTACTGGGAGATGCGCAACCGCGACGTCGAGACGATACTGCGCGATGTGAAAGGCATAGACGCCCTGTCGCCCATCCTCTGGGGAAGCCGGGGGGATAAAAACATCGTCTACGGCCAGGTGTCCGGGACGTACAACGTGAAAGGCGTATACCCCGCCTATTTCAGGATAGAACGGCAGGAACTCCACTTCGGCCGCCTGCTGAACGACATCGACCTGCAGGAGCGGCGCAAGGTGTGCCTGATAGGTTCGCGGATATGCGAGGAACTGTTCAAAAGCGAAGACCCCTGCGGGAAATACGTCCGCGTGAACGGGCTGTATTACCAGGTCGTCGGCGTGGTAAAACAAATCGCGTCGGGCGTCAACATCGGCGGACGGGCGGAGGCAAGCGTATTCCTGCCCTTCAGCACGATGCAGCAGACGCTCAACCAGGGCGACATCCTGCATTTCCTCTGCGTAAGCGCCGTCCAGGGGCATCCGATTCAGCAGATGATTGACGACATAAGCGGCGTGCTGAAACGCCAGAACGAAATATCGCCCGACGACCCGCAGGCGGTCAACGTAATAAACCTCGCCGCGCAGTTCGGCATGTTCGAAAACCTCTTTGCCGGCGTCGACATCCTCGTCTGGCTCGTAGGCCTCGGCACGCTGCTCGCCGGCATAATCGGCATAAGCAACATCATGATGGTAACGGTCAAGGAACGGACGCGCGAAATAGGCGTGCGCCGCGCCATCGGCGCTAAACCGTGGAACATCATCTCGCAGATAATGAGCGAAAGCCTCATCCTCACGGCGCTCGCGGGACTGCTCGGACTGAGCGCCGGCGTGCTCCTGCTCGACCTGGCGGACAAGTTCCTGTCGGCGCAGCCGCCCGGCGACGGCATAGCGATGCTCCATCCGGGCGTCAACATCGCCACGGCCGTCGCGGCAACCGCCGTGCTGCTCGTGTGCGGGCTGTTCGCCGGACTTATCCCGGCCTGGAGGGCGATGCAAATCAAAGCGATTGACGCGATACGCGACGAATAAGAATCCAATAAATTATATAACTGATGAAAAATAGAATCATTAAAAAAATCATGCGAATCATCCTGCTGTCATTTGT
This sequence comes from Tannerella sp., assembly GCA_031267485.1. Taxonomy (GTDB): domain Bacteria; phylum Bacteroidota; class Bacteroidia; order Bacteroidales; family Tannerellaceae; genus Tannerella. Next base: position 3,067 of record JAIRYY010000088.1, on the reverse strand, counting down.
AGGACTGGCCGTCGTGGGCACCTTCTACTTCCTGTGGAAAAAATCCCGGCCGGTGGAAGTCGTTTACGGGATTATCAGCCCGGAAACGGGAACGGTAGAGACAAAAACGGTTGCCACGGGCAACGTCGAACCCCGTTACGAAATCCTCATCAAACCGCAAATCTCCGGCATCATCTCCGAACTGATGAAAGAGGCCGGACAGTACGTGACAGGCGGCGAAATCATCGCCAAAGTGAAGGTCATCCCCGAAATGGTGCAGCTGAACAGCGCCGAATCGCGCGTCAACCTTGCGAAAATAAACCTCGACCAGGTGGAAAATACGTTCAAGCGCGACAAACAGCTCTTCAGCCAGGGGATAATGACGGCCGAAGAGTTCGACGTCTCCACGTCCAACCACCTCAAGGCCAGGGAGGAATTGGAAAATGCCCGCAACGCCCTCGAAATCGTGCGCGACGGCATCGCCCGCAATTCGAGCGTCGCCAGCACCACGCAAATACGCAGCACCATCACCGGCATGATTCTCGACGTCCCCGTAAAAGTGGGCAATTCCGTCATCCAAAGCAACAACTTCAACGAGGGAACGACGATAGCCTCCGTCGCGAACATGAACGACATGATATTCAAAGGCCATGTCGACGAAACGGAGATTGGCCGCATCCACGAGGGGATGCCGATAAAACTCACAATCGGCGCGCTTGAAAGCCGGACGTTCGATGCCGTCCTCGAATACGTCTCGCCCAAGGGCGAGGAGAAAAGCGGAGCCATCCAGTTCGAGATAAAGGCGGCGGTGACGATTCCCGACAGCGTCTTCATCCGCGCCGGATACAGCGCCAACGCCGAAATCGTCCTCAAACGCGCGGAGGATGTGATGACAATACCCGAAAGCGCGGTGGAATTTAGCGGCGATACGGCTTTCGTCCACCTGCTGAAAGCGGAAAAGCCCAAACAGCTTTTCGAGAAACACGCCATCAGGACAGGCCTCAGCGACGGCATAAAAATCGAAGTCGCCGAAGGTCTTGCGAACGAAGATAAAATACGCGGAGCAGCGTTAACCAGCGAATAAAATGATGAAACCGAATATCGCAATATATGCAGCCGCCCTCGCCGCCGCGCTGCTGCTTCCCGCCGGCATACAGGCGCAGACCAAAGTATGGTCGTTACAGGAATGTATCGATTATGCCCGCGAACATAACCTGGATATGAAAATGCGGCAAACGGGCATCGACCAGCAGAAAGTAAACCTCAACACGGCGCGGAACAAACGCCTGCCCGACCTCTCGGCGAACGTGGCGCAGTCCTATTCGTTCGGACGTTCCGCCTCCGGCTACGACAACGCCTATCAGGACCGCAATTCGCGTTCCTCGCAATTGTCGGCGTCGACCTCCGTCCCGATTTTCACCGGTTTACGGATAAACAGCGAGATAGCGGCGGCCAAACTTGACCTGCAGGCCGTAGCCGCCGAACTCGAAAAGACGGGGGAGGATATGGAGATTGCCGTCACATCGTCCTACCTTCAGGTACTGTACTGCAGGGAAATGCTCGATATAGCCGACAGACAGGCCGGTTTGAGCAGGACGCAACTGGAGCGGATAAAGAGCATGCACGATAACGGACGGGCATCCGAAGCGCAGATATACGAAGTCGAAGCGCAAATTGCCAGCGACGAACTGTCGGTCGTGCAGGCCGCATCCGACCTGCAAATGGCCGTCCTCAGCCTCACGCAGCTGCTGGAACTGCCCTCCCCCGAAGGCTTCGACGTGGAAGAGCCGGCGGACGACGTCGCTTTCGCCCTCGCACGCAAACCGGACATCATTTTCGAAACGGCCCTGACCACGCGCGCCTCCATCCGGGCGGAAGAATTTCGCCTCAAAAGCCGGGAGAAAAACATCGCCCTCGCACGGGGCGCTTACTATCCCACTCTCACATTCGGCGCGGGATACAGCAATAATTACTACGTCATCAACGGCATCAAGAACATCCCGTTCGCCGACCAGCTGAAAAACAACCGGAATGAATACCTCGGCCTGACGCTCAGCATCCCCATCTTCGACCGTTTTGCGACCCGCAACAGCGTCCGCTCGGCCAGGCTCAACCGTTACCTGCAGGAGCTTCAGCTCGAAAACGCAAAAAAATCCCTCTACAAGGAAATACAGCAGGCTTACTACAACGCCGTAACGTCGGGCGAGAAATACAAGTCCGCCGAAGCGGCATACAAATCCGCCGAAAAAGCGTTTGGCTACATGCAGGAAAAACTCAACAGCGGCCGCGCCACCATGTACGAATACAACGATTCGAAAACCGCCATGACCCGCGCCCTCTCCAACAGCGCCCAAGCCAAATACGATTTCATCCTGCGCCGGAAAATACTGGAATTTTACGAAAAACGATGATTAACGGATAGTGATTAATGATGAATGATTAATGGTAGGGGCGCACCTCTGTGTGCGCCCTTCGCCCTTCGTCTTTGCGAAGAGGAACGACGAAGCAATCCAGGTTACGCCTGCGCCCGGATTGCTTCACTGTGTTTACAATGACGTTGCCCAAACAAGCACATAGTCAAGCTGTTTTTTTGAGATCATAACCAAGTTTCCGAGCCATTTTATGCAGCCGTCGAATATCCCTGTCGGTTTGATTTTGGATTCGCCGGGCTGCGATTTGTGGGTCGTATGCGAGCCTGTTTTTTACCGGCGTGTAAAAAAGAACTCCCAGTTTGCGTACGACGGCCTTGACGGCTGTCTTCGAGCCTTTGGTGGCCGAAAGGCGGCGGTAGAGCGCTCCCTTGGGACCCTTGCTTTTGGCGCCGATGGACTGGGCGGACAGACGCAGGGCCTGCGTGGCCGGATTGCTCGTGCGGCAGGTCTGGTTGCCGATATATTTGCCGCCTGTCCGCTGGCGGCGAGGACTCAGATTCAGCCAGCTGACATAATGCTCCGGCGTTGGCCATTTGCTCATGTCTGTTCCGTAAGCATTCAGTAAAGGCCGTATTTTTCAACCGTGTTAGAGAAGCGACCTTTGCGGTCAAAAAGGAATGTTCTCACTGAATGAAAATCATCGTTATTATCTGTGT
>JAIRYY010000053.1 GCA_031267485.1 Tannerella sp. | reverse complement strand
TTTCAAAATCGAAACGCCGCCCCATGACGTGATCTCTCTGTTTACAAATTTTATTACCGTGTTCTGCATTATATCCTGTTTTTGGACAGCAAATTTACACAATTAATGGAATATACTATCGTCTATCTCAATATATTATGAACTGTATTTTCTAATAGTGTCCATTAGAAAATTCTTGCTGTGCAACCGTACAATTCTCCTAATGGACATTTTGGGATTATTACTTTATCCGGTAACCACCGGTTTTTGTCCGAATCAAAACGCTCGATAATACCCTTGATTTTGAGTTTATCGATTCTGCGAATAACCGTAATTCTTGTTTTCCCCGTTTTTTCTGCAATCTCGTTTAATGTCATTCTTTCGTTTTCCGATATTAGCTTTATAATACTCAAATCTACAGTATCATTTACAATTTCCAGCATTTCAATAGAATCATGATTAAAGTTACTAAACCTTAACGACATTGCCTCGCATCTCCGACTGCTACAACGCAAAAAGGGCATATCCCTTTTTCTAAGGATATACCCTTCATGTAAACGTTTCTTAAAAAGTGGTGCCACCAAGAATCGAACTAGGGACACACGGATTTTCAGTCCGTTGCTCTACCAACTGAGCTATGGCACCAATCACATTTGCGGGTGCAAAGATAGGTGTTATTTTTTATTCTGCAAATCTTTTTTGCGAAAATCATTTGATTTCGGAAAAAATTAATTTTCGGAAAAGAGCCGGTTATAAAATTTCATACGTGTTGCATCATGTCTGCGCGGACTTGGATGTCCGGTAGCCATACAGCGCTATCACGACAAAACACAGCAAAGGCAGTACGAATGATACCCTGACGGAGGATAATGATTCGAACCAGTGGGCTTCATCTATCAGCAATCCCTGCAGGGGGGGCATCAGGCATCCGCCTCCGATTGCAAGGATTAGTCCGGCCGAGCCGAGTTTGGCGTCATCACCCAGGCCTTTCAGCGCTATGCCGTATATCGTGGGGAACATCAGCGACATGCAGGCGGAAATGGCTACAATACTGTACAGGCCGAATATCCCGTGTATGAAAATGGCTCCCGAAGTGAATGCAATGCCTCCGATTGCCAGCGCCAGCAGCAGCGAACTCGGACGGAAGTATTTCAGCAGGAATGTGCAGATAAAACGGCTGGAGACAAAGATTGCCATCGCTACCATGTTATATCCCTGCGCTGTCGCCTTGCTCATACCCAATTCAAGTTCAGCATATTGTATAATGAACGTCCATACCATAATCTGAACGCCCACATAGAATGCCTGCGCAATGACGGAACTGACGTACCGGTTGTTTCGCAAAAGACGTTTGAAGATGGATGATGTTGATGAAGTCGTATCACCGGACTGGTTTTGCGGAAGACGTGACAGCATAAATACTATGAAAAACACGAATACGACAATGCCCAGTACAAGGTAAGGTCCGCTCACCACATCCAGATCCGCTTTCTGCATAACGGCAAGAGCGTCCGGATTGGTTTGCTGCAGCAGGAGGCGTTCCTCCTCCGTGGCAGTATTCAAACGGGCAAGAATCAATTCTTTGGCGATGAACATTCCCGTCAGCGAACCCATGGGATTGAACGCCTGCGCCAGATTAAGCCTGCGCGTCGAGGTCTCCTCCGGCCCCATGGAGAGGATATAGGGATTTGACGTCGTTTCGAGGAATGCCAGGCCGCACGTCATAATAAAATAGGCTACCAGAAATGCCCAGAACGCCATCGCATATCCTGCGGGGAGAAAAAGGAAACAGCCGACCGAATAAAGCACCAGCCCTGCTATAATGCCTTTCTTATAATTGAATTTCTGTATGAAGAGCGCCGCCGGAATCGCCATAAAACAATAGCCTCCGTAGAATGCAAACTGCACGAGCGAACTCTCGAAATTCGATATCAGCAGTATATTTTTGAAAGCGGCCACCATAGGGTTTGTGATGTCATTCGCAAATCCCCACAAGGCAAAAAGAGAAGTTACCAAAATAAAAGGGAAAATCATTTTTCCCGGTACGATTGCATTTTTTCGTTTATCCATGATATGCATATTTTGTTGTAAAAGTAAAATTATCGGGGAACAAAAGTATGGACTATTCCGTACTTTTTGTTCCCCGACCTATTATTATTAGCAATATTTAATACTATTTATCTTTTTTACATCATCTGTACAATGGCCCATATGTCTGACAGGCACGGTAATCCGCACCTTCCCTGTCCATGCCGAATGCATTCCATGCGGCGGGACGGAAGATGTCTTCTTCTTCGACATTATGCATGCAGACAGGTATCCGCAGCATGGAAGCCAGCGTTATCAAATCCGCCCCGATATGTCCGTAGCTGATTGAGCCGTGATTGGCTCCCCAGTTGTTCATGACAGAATAGACGTCCCGGAAAGCGCCGGTATCATTCAGGCGCGGTGCAAACCAGGTTGTCGGCCAGCCTTTATCCGTGCGGTCATCGAGAATCCTGTGCGCGTCCGGGGCAAGTTCGACCGTCCAGCCTTCGGCAATCTGCAATACGGGCCCCAAACCTTTTACCAAGTTCAGGCGCACCATCGTACAGGGCATATCCCGCCGTGTGAGGAACTTTGACGAGAAGCCGCCTCCACGGAAATATTCGCGGTTGGCCGGCACCCAGTCCGTGGCGTCCAGGCAGGCCTGCGCCTCTGCTTCCGTGATTTCCCAGAACGGCTTCATTGCGGGATTGCCGTCCTTATCGTTCTGACGTGCCGAGCCGTCGAGCGATGCGGCGCCGGAATTAATCAGGTGGATAATACCGTTGGCCGCCTTGCCCTCCAGTTTTCTGCCGGTAACCCGTTCCACGGATTCGGGACTCCAGTAGGTGCGCACATCTGCAAATATCTGTGCGGTATTTGTCAGCAGATAGCCGAAGAGCATTGCCGTCCCGTTCAGCGCATCATTTTCGGTTGCCAGCACATACGGCTGGCGGATGCCCGTCCAGTCAAACGAGGAATTCATGATTGCTTCCGTAAAATCGCCGTTCGGGTAGAAGTCCGTCCACTGGCGCTGCCCCTGGAAGCCGCCGGCAATCGCGTTATGTCCCAGCGATTCTTCGCCGAATCCCATCTCTTTCAATTTCGGGTTTCCAATCATCAAATCGCGGACGATAAGCGTCATCTTCACGACAAACTCCCAGTCGGCGTCTTTCCCGGCGCGGTCTTTCTGCAAATCCGGGCGGTTGCATATATCCTCATATTCCCTGCAATTGGCTTTCGCCCAGGCCAGCGCTTTTTCATATTCCTCCCGGTCGTATATGCCCAGCGTCATGCGGCGGATGATTTCCACCTCATCGATGCCCTCGCAGCGCATGCCGAGATAATCCTCAAAAAAGTCGGTGTTAACAATCGAACCGGCAATGCCCATGCATACGGCGCCGACAGACAGGTAAGACTTGCCGCGCATGATGGCGACAGACAGGGAAGCGCGTGCGAAGCGGAGCAGTTTTTCCTCGACATCGCCCGGGATGCTTGTATCCGTCATATCCTGCACGTTGTGCCCGTATATCCCGAATGCGGGCAGACCTTTCTGTGCATGGGCGGCCAGGACGGCAGCCAGATAGACGGCGCCGGGGCGTTCCGTTCCGTTAAATCCCCAGACGGCTTTCACCGTATGCGGGTCCATATCCATCGTCTCGCTTCCGTAACACCAGCAGGGCGTCACCGAAATCGTCACTCCCACGTTTTCTCTCCTGAATTTTTCGGCGCAGGCGGCGCTTTCGGCCACACGTCCGATTGTCGAATCGGCTATCACACACTGTACCGGCGTACCGTCGGGATATTTCAGGTGTGCCGTAAGCAAATCCACCACACTCTTTGCCATGTTCATCGTTTGATTCTCAAGCGATTCGCGAACACCGCCCATACGTCCGTCTATTGCCGGACGAATACCTATCCTGGGCCATTCGCCCTGAAATCTTTTTGTTTTCATCTATATCAATTTTTTAAAAATGAGTAATTCGTATTTGTACTGCAAAAATATAGCATAATAAACAATTACAAAATATCCGTTTTATATATCTTTGTATCCAAAACGAACATTCGATATGGAAAAAGTTTATACCGGCGACCCTTCGGAGATCATCCAGTCATTTCCTAATTTCAATCTCCAGATGCACTGCTGCCGCTACTGGTGGATAATAAACTGGGAGCACCGGAAACTGTCATTCCCTTTCTGGCGCATATATAATAATGTACAGCGGGGCGGTTTCATGGAATATAAACAGCAGGTTTACGAAATGGAGCCGGACACGCTATACCTGATTGCTCCGAATACGGATTATTCGTCAAGGCTCTACAGCCATCCCATCCCGGAAGACGGTTATCGCCTCACGGGCGGACGAATCTCGGAAACGGCAGGAGACAAACTCGGCGAGCTGCTGGAAAAAGGCGCCATCGAACATCTTTTCATCCATTTCACGCTGGGCTATCCGTACGACAGCGTGTCGCCCGGCATCTATCCGTTCCGCATGAACAGGCATCTCGAAGACAGGATAATACGGCTGCGCAACTACCTGACGGAGCATGTGGCGCAGTTCAATTTCACCATCTTCCTCACCATACAGTCGCTTATCTGCGAACTGCTTTTCAGCATGGGTGAAGAAAAATGGAAATATCCGATAAGGGATGTGCGGATTGCCCGAATTATAAACCTTATCGAAAACAATATCGGCAACGATTTCACCAACGAATCGCTGGCAAACAGGGCAAACATGGCAACGAATGCCTTTTCGCGGCTGTTCCGGGAGCATGTCGGCGAAACGCTGCAAAACTTCATCCGAAAAAAAAGAATCCAGCATGCCTGCCTCCTGCTTCTACATTCGAATCGGAGCATCGACGAGATTGCCGACAAAACGGGATTTGCCAACCGGTATCACTTCAGCCGGATTTTCAGCCGAATCACCGGATACGCACCCGCAAAATACAGGAAGGAAAGCGCCGTTCTCGGCATTACACCTCCGGCAGAAATCCCTGCGATTTGAGGACTTCCAGAAACTCGCGGGAGAAAAATTCATTGTTCCTGCGACTGTAGCGCACGTCGGTAAAGACCTGCGCCAACGTTTCCCTGCCGTTTTCTTCGACAAAGCGGCGGTTTGCTTCCAGCGCCTCCTTGTCTCCGTACAGTGCGTCAATAGCCGATTCCGTATAGTCCGCATATTGCTCCCGATGCACAATGGCGGCTAACGGCAGTCGCTCCGGCTGTTCGGGTAGCGGTTCGGCCGGATATCCCACCGTAACGGCCGTGACCGGAACGACGAGACGCGGCAACGACAGCGCTTCAATAATGGGAGCCGCATTATACGTCGTGGTGCCCAGATAGCATATACCCAGCCCCTTTTCCTCGGCCGCGACGCAAAAAGTCTGCGCAAAGAGCATCGAATCGATAACGGCAGCCATAAATGTCTGGAAATTATCAAACCCGGCATCCGCCCTGCGACACGAAGCCCATTTCACAAAACGGTTCGCATCGGCGCAAAACGTAAGCATGACAGGCGCCCCGGTAACCATCGCCTGATTGAAATGCGCCGGCGCCAGCTTTTCTTTCCGGGAACGGTCACGCGTCACAACAACGCTGTACAGCTGCATATTGCCCGTATTGGACGCTCTCGCCGCCACTTCCAGCAACTCACACAGCAGTTCTTCGGGAACATCCCGCTCCGCATATTGGCGTATCGTCCGCCTCTCTTTCATTTTATCCAACATAACTTTCTCTATAATATGATGAAATACCGGACAAATTTACATGAAAAACCTCTATGTTGCAAAATTACGTAAAACCGATTTTCCGCAATTTTTAATTCGTAATCCATAATTGTTTCATTATCTTTGCGCCGTATAACCCGTAAATGATGCGAGTACTTTGCGAAACAAAAGTTTTTACAGCGATGAACTTGCGGAAAACGAGGATTTGTATAAACAAAAAAAATAAATTTATGTCAAGGATAGAAGATGCTTTAAAAGTAGCCAAGGAAACGAAAGCGCTATGGATTGCTCCCGGTATTCTTCCGGAAGTTGCAGCGCTGTTCAGGGAACAGTTTCCCGGCAGGAAGGCTGTTATCATAGCTGACAACAACACCTGTAAGGCCGCCGGACAGGCTGTCGTGCATTTTATGACCGGAGCCGGCGTGGAACAGGATGCGCCTTTCATTTTTACGGACCCCGAACTGTATGCGGAATATTCGTATGTGGATACGTTAACCGGGTTTCTGAAGAATACGGACGCAATACCTGTTGCCGTTGGTTCGGGAACCATCAACGACCTGACGAAACTGTCGTCACATCTCACCGGCAGGCCGTACATGTGTGTCGCCACAGCCGCATCCATGGACGGGTATACCGCTTTCGGGGCGTCAATCACGGCAGACGGCGCCAAACAAACGTTCAGCTGTCCCGCACCGCAGGCTTGCCTGGCCGACATTGACATCATCCGCAAGGCGCCGCCGGAGATGACCGCTTCCGGTTATGCCGACCTTTTTGCGAAAGTTGTGGCGGGCGCCGACTGGATACTGGCCGACATGCTGAACGTTGAGCCTGTTGACCGGCAGGCGTGGGACATTGTCCAGGGCGGACTGCACGATGCCCTGTCCCGTCCGGAGGATATAAGGAGCGGACAGGCGGATGCCATCTCAAAGTTTGTGGAGGGGCTTATGCTGGGCGGTTTTGCCATGCAATGGTCGCGGACAAGCCGTCCCGCATCGGGCGCCGAGCATCAGTTCAGCCACCTGTGGAACATGGAGCATCACCTCAACAACGGAGCGCATGTGTCTCACGGTTTCCAGGTAAGCATAGGCTCCATTGCCATCACCGCTTTCTATGAACAGGTACTGAAAACGCCCCTGGAGAAGCTGGATATTGAAGCCGCCTGTAAAGCCTGGCCCACTGCCGGAGAAATGGACAAAACGGCATCGGAAATATTCAGGGGAACCGATTTCCCCGATATAGGACTGCGGGAAACGGGAGCAAAATACATCGACGCAGCGCAGCTGCGCAAACAGTTGGAACTGCTAACCGGAAAATGGCCGGAAATCAGGCTGAGACTGGAAGAGCAGCTTCTCCCGTACGGGGAAGCGAAAAGGCGGCTGCAAACGGTCGGCGCACCCGTGGAGCCGGAGCAGATAGGCATTTCCCGGAGAAGACTTCGCGAAACCTTTATCCGCTCGCAGTTCCTCCGGCGACGTTTCACCGTGCTCGACCTTGCCGTCCGCACGAATCTCATGAATCAGTGGCTGGACGGTCTGTTCGGGAAAGGCGGAATATGGGAAATCGAATCAGACTGAACGCTCGCGATGAAATATAGCGACACGGGGATTGTTTCGGGGTTGAAACCGGGATTGAAAGCAATCAGGCATCTCGCACTGGACCTGGACGGCACGATATACAATGGCGGGACGCTGTTTCCCTTTACGATCGGTTTCCTCGACAGGATGAAGAAGAACGGCATCGGATATTCCTTCCTGACAAACAATTCTTCAAAAAGCAGGCTCGACTGCCTGTCACATCTGGAGCGCGCGGGAATCCCCGCTTCCCTGGATGAGATTTATACGTCCGGACAGGCTGCGATTGATTATCTGCGGTCCCGTCACCCCGACGTCAGGCGCCTGTTCATCCTGGGAACGCCAAGCCTGACAAGAGAGTTTGAAGATGCGGGGTTCATCCCGGCAACAGACGACCCCTCCGACAGGCCGGACGCGGTAATCGTGGGGTTCGACACTTCGCTGACTTATTCGAGGCTATGCCGTGCGGCGTGGTGGATCAGGAACGGACTGGCCTACATTGCCACCAACCCCGACAGGGTATGTCCGACGGATCAGCCGACCGTGCTTGTTGACTGCGGTTCCATCTGCGCCGGTCTTGAACGGGCGACCGGACGAATGCCCGACGTCGTGACCGGCAAACCGGATCCGCGCATGCTGAACGGAATCATGCACCGTTACAGCCTGCGACCGGACGAAATAGCCATGGTCGGCGACAGGATATATACCGACATCCGAATGGCAAAAAACACAAAAGCCCTGGGCGTGCTCGTGCTGAGCGGAGAGACAAAAGAGGAGGATTTGAAAGACAGCGACGTCCGTCCCGATCTTGTCGTCAAAGATCTTTCCGAACTCGGAGAATTGCTGTTATCAGTCCGGGAAATTCATTTGGAATTATAAAAAATTATACTGACTTTTGCATGGCCATTTTGATATGAAGATAAAATGAAACGGTTTCTTTCATTCAGTTCACTGACGGCAGCGTTGATCTTGCATGTTGCCATCGTAAACACGCATATTCCGGAAAAGAATATCGGCGGCGGCATGCAAAGCCCGTTTGTCTGCACGGACGACACGGAGTCCGTCCCGAATGGAGGCCATTTTTATATCACGTCCGATGCTCCGTTTATTCCAGCCGGATTAAACAGCATACCCGGTTCGAGAGTGCCGTTTTCTTTCTTCAAGACGGTCAATAATCCTTACAATACGCTTAAATCATGCCTTTTAAACCTGATTCACCGGAAAATACATATCATCCGAACCGCATTTTTTCTACACTATTCGAAAAAGGAAAAGGACGGCTACTATATCTATGCCCTTCGCAAACTGTTGATTTGACTGTTTTTTTTAAGGAAACCATACCGGATTCAAGACTTTAAAACACATGGATAAAACGCCTTTTTATCCGGGGGCATTGTATATCCATACATTTACATACTATAAAAAACAGATTATGGAAAAAAATAATTTATCAATAGAACAGATTTTTGACAGTGCGAACAACAGCGAGGTTTACAAATCAAAACCATCGATTATCCTGAGTATCCTGTTGTTTGTGGCGGGCATCGCGCTAATCGCGGTAAACGGCAATATATCGGAAACGAACGGCATGATTCCGACCGTATTCATTCTCGGAGGCATCAGCCTGCTTATATGGGGCATCATATATGCTTTCTTCAAAAAAACAGGTTACAAACTGAGCCATACCAGGGAAAGCATCATTTTTCAGGAACTCTGTTTCGACGCAAAGGAGCGCGACAAACTGCTCGGCATCGTAAACGGCGGAAACATCAGTGAACTTGAGAACCTGAAACCGGCCGGCATCGACGCGCTCAAACTCCGGGTAGCGGCGTCACAGGACGGCAGTTTCTGCTATTCACAGGTCGTGGCCTACGTCCCCTACGAATTTGTCAATGCGAATGAAGCGCGCAAACACTCCCCCGAAGAAGCGCAGGCTATCCTGAACATGCTGAAGAAACGGAAATAATACTGCCACCACAGGGGTGCCGAAAGAAAAGGAGCTGTCTCAAATGAAAATTTTCAGGGACGGCTCCTTTATTTTTAAAATGAAGAAAGTTTTTTGCCAATTTAAAAGTAATTATTAAATTTGCCGGGTATATAATATAATGTACCATGACAGGAAGCGATTATCAGGAGGCGGCAGACTATATATTGTCGAAAATCAACGGGATACCCGAAACGGGAATCGTGCTGGGAAGCGGGCTTGGCGCGCTGACCGACAGGATGGAAGACGCGACGGTGATTCCCTACCGGGAAATACCCCATTTCATGACCCCGACCGCCACGGGACACCGGGGAAATCTTATTTACGGGACAATCGGAGGAAAGCGGACGCTCGCCATGCAGGGGCGTTTTCATTATTACGAGGGTTATACGATGCGGCAGGTGACGTTTCCGGTTCGCGTGATGAAGCTGGCGGGCGTTAAACGCCTGCTTGTGTCGAATGCGGCGGGGGGGATTAACCGTACGTTCCGGACCGGAGACCTGATGATTATCCGCGACCATGTCAACATGCTGCCCAATCCGCTGGTCGGGGAGAATGACAGCGCGTTCGGCACGCGTTTCCCGGACATGACGCGCGCCTATGACCGCGAGTACATCCGCTGCATGGAGGAGATTGCCGCGTCGCATCACATCCCGCTGAAGAAAGGCGTGTATGTCGGCCTGACGGGGCCATCGTTCGAAACGCCTGCCGAATACGCGTTTTACGGCAGCGCGGGAGGGGATGCAATCGGGATGAGTACCGTGCCGGAAGTGATCGTGGCCCGTCATGCCGGGATACGCGTGTTCGGCATGTCGGTCATCACGAACGAGGGCTACCGTTTCGCGGACGATTTCGTGAACGACGGCGAAGACGTGGTAAGAGCTGCCGGGCAGGCGGCGGATAGAATGGGCGTGTTGTTTACGGAACTTATAACCCGGATCGGGTAAAAAATATACGGCGCAATATTCGTGCGGTTGTAACACAATTTAATTAAAAAAACAATGAACAGAAAGGTATTTGTGATAGGAACAGGCGTGTCCGGGCTGGTTGCCGGGATATATGTGCGTCTGGCGGGACTGGACGTGGAGATGTACGAAGCCCACTCCATTGCGGGAGGGAACTGCACGGGCTGGAACCGCAAGGGTTTTCACATAGACGGGTGCATACAGTGGCTCACGGGCACCAAGGCGGGAACGGGTATCAACAGCATCTGGCGAACGTGCGGCGCCCTGAGCGACGATGTGAAGATATACAATACGGAAAAGATTGCGTCTACCGTTTACGACGGCAGGACTTATCACCTGTATTCCGACCTGGAACGGACGGAACGCGAATTGTGCGACATCTCGCCGGAAGACCGGGTGGCGGTCAGGAAAATGGTACGCAACATCCGGCGGTTTCAGAATCTCAACGTCCCCATAAAAAAGCCGTTCGAACAGATGAATTTCTTTGACGCGCTGCCGTTTCTGTGGAAACTCGTCCGCTCCGGGACGCCGGAAAAGAAAACGGAACGGATGACGATTGACGACTATCTGGAAGAGTTCAGGTCGCCCGTCATACGTCAGTTACTGTCATGCGTTTTCCCGACCGTAATGCCCGTCTACACCCTGTTTTATTCGCTCGGCATACGGACGTCGGGCGACGGCGGATGGCCGATGGGCGGCTCGCAGGAATTTGCGAAAAGAATGCAGCGATGCTTTGAGGAATCGGGCGGCATCATACATTTCAGCAGGGAGGTGGAGCGGATAATCGTCAGAGACGGCAAGGCCGTGGGCATCAAACTGAAGGACGACGACCGGGAACTGTTTGCCGACTATGTGATTTCGGCCGTCGATGCGGACATGCTGCTCAACCGGCTCCTTGATGCGCAGTATCCGGATGCGTTCTTCGAAAAATGTTTTGCCGAACCGCACAATTACATGATGCTGACCGGAACGTACGTCGGGCTGGGCGTTGCGGCCGACCTCAGCGCGTACCCCCACAATGTTTACGTTCAGCCCGAAAAACCGCTGCGCGTGAACAATACGGAGCTGCGCTTCTTCAATGTCAAACTGTACAACTACGACCCGAAATTCAACCGGGACGGCAAATCCGTCATGAACGTCCTGCTAACCGAAAACGAATTTGATTTCTGGAAAGCGCTCAAGGAAAATTCCGCGCAGGAATACCTGTCGGAAAAGGAACGCATTGCAAACTGGGTGATTGGAGGGATTGTGCGCGTTTTTCCGGAGCTGGAAGGTAAAATCGAAATGTCGGACGTGGCGACGCCCCTCACGTTCAGCAAATACTGCAACTCCTACCGGGGCGCCTACATGTCGTTCATCCCGTACGGACATGTCAGGAAACGGATTCACAAGGGGACAATCGACGGCATAAAAAATCTTTACATTGCCGGGCAGTGCACCTTCCCGGCGGGAGGGATGCCGCTGGCGGCGCTGTCAGGCCGGTTTGCCGCCCAGCGGATATTGACGGTGGAAAAAAAGCGGGAATGAAAACGTCCCCCCGTCCGCGGACTGCGGCCGCTTCCGCACGGTCAGTTTTCCGCCGGCCCGGCCATCCGCAGCCCTTTCAGCAGGACAGGCATCTTCACGACCTTGTCGAACCGGCAGGCCGGGGCGGGACATTCGGACGGCAGACATTCCCACCTGTCCGTTTCGGCCTCATGCGAATGATGTGCGAACGCCGCGTCGAGCGTCTCGCGGACAATCCGGCTCAGCGCGCCGGGAGGCGTTTCCACGCAGGCGCCGACGGTCAGTTTCGCACAGTCGCCCATGCCCGCCGAACCGCGGAACGAAAGCGTTCCCGACACGCTGTCGGTCAGGCTGCCGGCGACGAATGAATCTCCATTTTCGACAAGTATTTTCACGTGCTCCACCGGACAGGCCTGTTCCTCGAAACCTTGCCGCAGTTTTGCCAGGAGGAGGCGGGTGAACAGGTCCCAGTCCGACGGCGTCTTGCCGCGCAGGCGCACCATGCCGTCGAGCCGGCTCACGGCGGCGTTACCCCGCGCGTACGCGTCATAATCGACGGCGGCTATGCGCGTGCCACATTCGTGACGCATCATCGCCTCCTGAAGCCACCCGTCGATACCGTCGCCGCTTGACGGGCTGACTGCCATTACGCAGGAATGGTACGCGGCGCGGGTCTGCACAATCAGCTGCCGCAAGGCTTCGGGCGCCATCGCGTCGGTCCGGGTGACAAGGATGATATCGCTTTCCTCCAGCTGCTTGCGGAAGATATAAGCCATGCCGGGATGCAGTCCGGACGTGCCGCCGCGGAGCATGCCGTTCAGCCGGACGGGGTCTGCCAGAACGGACAGCGGCCCGAGCGGCAACTTCCGCCCGTAAAGCTGCTTGAGCGGCTGTATGACGGTGGCCGACAAATCGGCGCTGCGGCCGGAGGGCTCGACCAGGATGACGTCGGCCGCAATTTCCGCCCGGAGGCGCCCGACAGCCGCGGTCAGACCGTTAAAGTTGCCGCCAAAACCGTTCCCGTCCACCTCTTCCACCCTCAGCCCGCTGTGCGCCAGCAGCGCTCCGGACGACGGGTCGTTCGTAATCAGGCCGACCCGCAGGCCCTGAGCCGTCAAACGCAGTGCGGCCTCCCACAGCAGGGCCGTTTTACCGGAGCCGGGGAAGCCGCCTGCGAACAAGACGCGAGTTGTTTCCATATATTCAGTTGCAAACCATTTCAGTCAGAGCGCCACCACCTGTGCGTAGCGGTACGTCGGGTTGGGTCTGCCGGGCTGCAGGCAGCGCCATGCCAGGACGGTCATCTCATAGCAGCCGTGCGTCGTTTCGTCCAGAACCTCGCGAACCAGGGCGTCCAGCTTTTCGGGGCTTGTTTCCACACGCGCGTTAACCGTCAGTTTGGCCGTATGGCCCATTCCCACGGAACCGCGCAGGGAGAGCGTGCGCACATTCCCGGTCAGGTTGCCGGCGACATACCGGGAACCGTTTTCGAGTATCGCCTTTACATGTCCGACGCCGTAGCCCCGGCCGTCCAGGCGTTCCGCCAGACGGGTGAGGAACGCGTTCATGAAAGCATCCAGGTCGCCCGTCCCGACGAACGCCGTCAGCCGGACGGTCCCGTTCAGCCAGCCCAGGACGGCCTCCCCGCGGGCATACACGTCATAGTCCACGACGGCAATGCGCCGTCCGGCATCCGTCCTCTCCAGCACGTTCGCGAGCCATTCGTCCATCCCCTCTCCCGAAAGGGCGCTCACCGGAAGCGCCGTTGCCGACGGGAAGGCTTCGCGCACGCGTCCGAGCAGGGAAGCGAGCGCGTGCGCCTCCAGCGTGTCCGTTTTCGTGACAAGGATGATGTCGCTTTCCTCCAGCTGCTTGCGGAAGATATAGGCGGCATCGCCGTGCAGGCCGGCCGTTTCGCCGTCGAGGATGGGCAGGAGGCGCGCCGGGTCGGCCAGGACGGAAAGGGGCGCAACCGAAAACCGGTGATGCCAGTCCTGTTTCAGCGGCTGCATGATAGTCGCCGACAAATCCGTGCAGCTGCCCACCGGTTCGGCCATGATGACGTCGGCCTCCGTTCCGGCGTTCACGCGCTCCATCGCTTCGGTCAGTCCGTTGAAGTTGCAGCAAAAGCAGCTGCCGCTCACTTCGGCCACCGCCAGCCCCTGCCTCGACAGCAGCGCCGTATCGACCAGTTCAGGCGCCTGATCGTTCGTGATAAGGCCCACGCGCAGGCCTTTTTTTGTCAGACGTCCGGCCGCTTCCCACAGCAGCGTGGTCTTCCCCGCACCCAGAAATCCTCCCGTAAAAATAATTCTCGTCGTTTTCATACATATATATATTTAAAAAATGGAATATATCTTCCTATTACGGCGCGCTTTTGTCCGTAATGCGCTTCATGAGCGGCTCCAGCAGGGCTGCCGCCGCACCGCCCGCGACCGGCGCCAGGATGTAAACCCAGAAGAAGCCGCCCCTCGCGTCAGGCAGGGCTGCCCCGCCCCAGCCGGCAATCCAGGCCACCGCGCGGGGGCCGAAATCCCGGGCGGGGTTCAGTCCGGCCTGCGTCAGGGGAGCGATGAGCCAGATGACGGACGACACCGTCAGGCCGATAAACAGAGGCGTTATCGTGCTGCTCGGCCGCCCCGCGTTGGCGTCCTCCGTCAGGCCGAAAATCGTCAGTACCAGCAGGAACGTCCCGAACGCCTCGGCCGCGATGGCCAGCATCATCGGCACAACCGCCGTCCCGCCCGGATTCGGATAAAATTCGCCGAACATCTTGGCCGTGATAACGGATTCCCGCGAGCCGCGGACAATCTGATGAGCGCTCTCGTAAGCCGCAATCGAGGGAGAAAAAAGCAGGAAAACGGCCACTCCCGCCAGAAACGCGCCGGCAAACTGCGCCGCCAGGTAGACCGGAATCTTGCCGGCCTTCATGCGCCCTCCCAAAACCATGGCCAGCGTGACCGCCGGGTTCAGGTGGGCATTCGACAAATGGCGCGTGAGGTAAATCGCCAGCGTGACGCCTATGCCCCACACCATACCTATCTGGAAAATACTGTTGTACTCCCCGAACAGCACCGCCACGGCCACCGACCCGCAACCGAACAGCACCAGAATGAAAGTGCCCAGCGCCTCGCCAACAAATTCTTTAGTTCTCATATGCACGCAGTTTTAATAATGAGAGGCAAATATAACAATACCGCCCAAAAGTTCTCCCGCTTTCGCCGACAATAACGAAAAAACCGGGAGTCTAAACGAATTGAGAAC
>JAIRYY010000031.1 GCA_031267485.1 Tannerella sp. | reverse complement strand
CACATCCCAAGAACCCTGCAATTGCATCTGTTTTTCGGGAACTGGAATGGGGCGAAGATTTGGGGTCAGGCGTCAGGAACATGTTTCATTACCTGCCGCTTTATGTAAAAGACAAGTCCGTCACGCCCATTATGGAAGATGGGGATGTTTTCAGATTGACCATCCGGTACGAAAGGGAACGCGCCTATCCTGTTGAAAAAAGCAGTAATCATACGACCATTAAGCATGCGGATAAAATTCTGGAAATGATTGGATACAACTCAAAAATTACAGCAATAGCCATCGGAAATGAATTGTCACTTTCGGAAAGCCATGTAAGAAAAATCCTTTCCCGCCTTGTAAAATCAAAAGTGATAGAACATACGGGTTCCGACAAAGGCGGCGAATGGCTCATAATGATTAGCGATTAGTGATTAGTGATTAGTGATTAATGATTAATGTGAAATGATAGGGTAAATGATAGGGTAAATGATAGGGTAAATGATAGGGTAAAATCTAAAATATTTGCTTATCGACATTTAGTTATAAATGAAATGCTTTGCGTCTTCATTATCTGTTTTTGTCTGTGTTTCCGGTTTTTCATGCCCTCCGGCAGAGGGCCGGACGGGCAAAGTCTGTGAACCATGCCGGACTCGAACCGGCGACCCCTGCCCTGTCAAGGCAATGCTCTGAACCAACTGAGCTAATAGTTCGCGGCAAAGATAATACAAATATCCGGGTTTTAAAGTTTTTTTTTGAACAATTCGGATACAATTAATGCTGATTTTTTTTATTTTTGCACGGTGAAATCTGTCTGTTGCTGGATAATTGTTTGAGAAATAAATAATTGAAGTTGTTTAATATGAATATTAAAATCTAAAAGCGTATGGGAAAAATAAGTATTTTAACTGTTATTGTTGTGATGTTTGGACTGGGCTCGTGCACGTCATTTTCCTCGCGGGGCGAGTTGAAGACGGATATTGACACGATGTCGTATTTCTTCGGGCTGTCACGAGCCGACGGTATCAAGAACTATCTCGTCATGCAGGCCGGCGTGGATACGGCTTATATGGAGGATTTTTACAGGGGATTCAAACACGGGGCGAAAAATTATGCGCCGGAAGATGTGGCGTATCTCGAGGGAATGCGCATTGCCCATCTGATAAACAATCAGTGGGTGGAGAATGTAACGGGGGATATCTTCCTGGGCGATTCCGGCCGGACGATAAACCGGAATGCCGTGCTTGCGGGTTTTTACAATGGCGTCAGAAACTATGACGAAATGAGCGTCATGCGGGCGCAGACGTACAGCCAGAGTAAAATGGACGAGATAAGGGAACGCTATAAGCTGGAGAAATATGCGGAAAGCATTGCGGCCAACGAAAAGTTCCTCGCGGACAACAAAAGCAGGGAGGGGGTGAAGACGACGCCGAGCGGCCTGCAGTACCGGATTATTACGGAGGGACGGGGCGACATCCCGGATGAAAAGGCGAAAGTCAAGGTTAATTACAGAGGGACGCTTATTGACGGGACGGAGTTTGACAGTTCCTACAAAAACAATGCGCCCGGCTCTTTCCGCGTGAACCAGGTCGTCAAGGGCTGGACGGAAGCGCTGAAAATGATGCCCGCCGGTTCCAAATGGGAACTGTTTATCCCGCATGACCTGGCGTATGGCTCCACGGGGCAGGGGAAGAACATACCTCCCTATTCGACGCTGATTTTTGAGATTGAACTGCTGGAAATAGAGCCGGAAAAATAGAATGTCCGATAGGGGCGTCTCAAAAGCCCTGTTCCGCCATTGCGAGACCACACTCCGGAGATGCCGGGGGTGAGGTCTTGCAATGACGACGGGATGTGGCTCCGCCTACGTCTCTACGGTACATTTTTTCAGAATATCTTCCACTTCATTTTTATAGATTCCGCCCTCGTGCAGTTTCTCGCCGTCCGCGTAGAACGTCGGAACATAATAGTAGTCGTACCGGTCGGCAAGTTCCGCTTGTTCCGATTCTTCTATCATTTCAATTTCAATGTCCCGGTAGGCTTCCTGTTTTTTCAGTTCGTCGATGTACGCCAGCGCTTTTTTGCAGAACGGACAGTCCCGGAGGTAAAATAACGTTATTGGTTTCATGTGTTTATAATTATTTTGGAAAAGTTTATTCCGCCAGTACGAAATCGAGCTGCTTGCGCTGCAGGTTGGCACGCGCTATCCTGACCGTCAGCGGGTCGCCGAGACGGTAGATGTGCTTGTGCCGTTTTCCGGCGAGGCAATAGTTCTTTTCGTCAAATTCGTAAAAATCATCATCAAGGTCCCGCACCGGGACAAGCCCTTCGCATTTGTTTTCGTTCAGTTCGACATACAGTCCCCATTCCGTCACGCCCGATATGACGCCGTCGTAGACCAGGCCGATTCGGCTGCTCATAAACTCGACCTGCTTGTATTTGACGGACGAGCGCTCGGCGTTGGCCGCCAGCTGCTCCATCGCCGAACAGTGGTCGCAATAATCGTCATATTCCTCGCGGTTCACACTCTTGTCGCCTCTCGTGTAGCGCTCAAGCAGGCGGTGCACCATCATGTCGGGATAACGGCGAATGGGAGAGGTGAAATGGGTATAAAACGGGAATGCCAGGCCGTAGTGCCCGATGTTCTGCGTCGAATAAACCGCTTTCTGCATCGAACGCACGGCAAGCGTCTCAATCAGGTTCTGCTCCGGACGGCCTTTGGCTTTGTCCAGCAGGGCGTTTATGTTTTTCGTGATGTCGCTTTTGCTGCCCGTTGTCTTGAGTTTGTAACCGAACCGGCTGATAAATTCGGCAAAGTTCTGCATCTTGTCCGGGTCGGGCTGTTCGTGTATGCGGTAGACGAACGTCTTTTTGCTTTTTGCTTTCGGCGTTTTCCCCACCGCTTCCGCCACGTTCCGGTTGGCCAGCAGCATAAACTCTTCAACGAGATGGTTCGCTTCTTTCGATTCCTTGAAATAGACGTTCAGAGGCTTCCCCCGGTCGTCTATTTCAAACTTCACTTCGTACCGGTCGAAGTCGATGGCCCCGTCCGCGAAACGCTTCTTCCGCAAAATCCCGGCCAGCGCGTTCAGCTTCAGGATTTCGTCCCTGAAATCGCCCTCCCCGGTCTCGATGATGTCCTGCGCTTCCTCGTAGGTAAAGCGGCGGTTGCTGCGTATGACCGTGCGGACGATTCGCGACGCGAGCATTTCCGCCCTGTCGTTCAGTTCGAATATGACGGAATAGCAGAGCTTTTCCTCGTCCTGGCGGAGCGAGCAGAGCTTGTTGGAGAGCCGCTCCGGGAGCATCGGAATCGTGCGGTCCACGAGATAGACGGACGTGGCACGCTTTACGGCCTCTTCGTCGATGATGTCGCCCGGCCTGACGTAATGCGTGACGTCGGCTATGTGAACGCCCACCTCCCATTTGCCGTCGCCGGTTTTGCGAAGCGACAGTGCGTCGTCAAAATCCTTGGCGTCCCGCGGGTCGATTGTGAAAGTCGTGACGCCGCGAAAATCCTCGCGTTTTGCAATCTCCTCCTCCGAAATCTTTTCCGGTATGCCGTCCGCCGCCCGTTCGACCTTTTCCGGATATTTGTACGGGAGGCCAAACTCGGCAAGTATCGCGTGCATTTCGGCATTGTTGTCGCCCGCGACGCCCAGAATGTCGACGATTTCCCCGATCGGGTTCTTTGCGTTTCCAGGCCATTCCAGTATCCTGACAATCGCCTTGTCGCCGCTTTTCCCTCCCTTAAGCTGTCCTTTCGGGATGAAAATGTCATTGGCCAGCGTCTTGTCCTCCGTCACCAGGAAGGCGAAGTCGTGGCTTATCTGCAGCGTGCCGACGTACGTGCGGTCTTTGGATTCGAGTATTTCAAGCACTTCGGCCTCCGGCTCCGTCCCCTTGCGGCGCGCAAAGAGCTGCACCTTCACGCGGTCGCCGTCCATGGCATGCAGGGAATTGCGCTCCGCAACGCGAATGGACACGCCCCCGTCTTCGGGGATAAATGCGTTGTTGCCGTTGCTGCGGCGCTGAAACGTCCCGGCCGCAATGGTTCCGAGGCTGTTGTAGCGAAAACGTCCGTGGTCCGTCTCCGCCAGGATGCCGTCCTCCGTCAGCTCGTAAAGGAGATCAAGCGCCTGCAGTTTCTGCGCCGGGTCTTCCAATCCGATGAGCTTGCCGACCTGTTTGTAATTATATACCGATTTGGCATCCCTGCGAAAAAGTTCGACGACGGCCTGCGCCATCCGTTCTTTTTTCATGCGCTGGCCGCCGTCCGGTTTGTTTTTAGCCTGTTTTCCCCTGCCCTGTTTCTGCCTGCCGGGAGCTTTATTCTTGTTCATGTGCTGTTTTTTTAATGTTTATTCTGTTGATTTGTATACCTTTATTTCTGCCTGAAGTTGCGGGAACAGTTATTATATACGATACAAATGTAATACTTTTTTTTGTTTATGTACAAACCCATCGACATCGAAAGGAATAAATTTGCCCCGCAGGGCGTTGCCTTTCCCGATTTGGAAACGCTTGACAGCGCTGCCGGCGCCATTGACCCGAATATGTAGAGACGCCCAATTTGGGAGTCTCTACGGTACCGCACGGTGCAGTGCGATGGTACCACACGGTGCAGTGCGACGATACCACACGGTGCAGTGTGACGGTACCACACGGTGCAGTGTGACGGTACCGCACGGTGCGGTGTGACGATACCACACGGTGCAGTGTGACGATACCGCACGGTGCGGTGTGACGATACCGCACGGTGCGGGTGCGGTGCGGCAGGACGGTACGATTCGCCAGAATGTGATTGCGCCACATATTATTCATGCAATTCATCTTCCTGCCGGTTTTCGATGTTTGCATTGATAGGTGATGTTCGCCGTAATCGCGAATCACGCGGTCGTGGAAACGTGTCTGCCCGGCGAACGGGATACGGTTCGTTGTGGCGAATTTCGTTACCGCCGATTTGAAACCGCGCATAATCGACGCCGGATTTTTTGATTGGGGGCCGAATTTGTTCGATTGCCATGGCGGTTGTTGTAGAGACGCAATGCATTGCGTCTCTACGGGGAAAACGCCGCGACATGTATACGAACAAAACCTTTAAATATCGGTAAATACGCTTTTTTTGCGAACGGAACGGCAGAATATTTCAGTCTCCGCCCAAATCGTTGATGATGTCCTGAATCTGTTTTTTGAGAACGGGAATGTCGTTTACGACCGTGACCCAAATATCTTTCAATTCAACTCCGAAATACTGATGTGTTAC
>JAIRYY010000313.1 GCA_031267485.1 Tannerella sp. | reverse complement strand
CGCGTGCCGTCAGGTACGCTATGTGACTGTCATCACATTCCGTACCTGACGGCACGGGGTTGGACAGGCCTCCGACATTTTCTACCAACATTCTGTCCCCTCCGGGACAGAAAAACAAGACGCTCTTGTCCCGGTAGGGGACAATATGTCGGTAGAAAATGCAACCTCCGTCTCACGTCCCGTCCCGTCAGGGACGGAATGTGTACGGTTTCCAGCCGACAATGTATCGTTATGTTTTCAAACAGCTCCTTAGAGTTTTGCCCGTTCCCTCGAGCGGATTGCTCATTCCCTCGAGCGGATTGCTCATTCCCTCGAGTGGATGGCTCATTCCCTCGAGCGGATGGCTCATTCCCTCGAGTGGATTGCTCATCCGCTTGAGTGGATTGCCTATTCCCTCAGGGGGGAATCGTTTATTTTGTTCAGCAAATCAATTTTGCCTTCGGTTACCAGTTTCAGAATCAGCTCTCCGAACAGGGTGTTTGCCCAGGCGAACCATGTACGCGTGAATTTGGCGGGGTCGTTGCGGTGGAAACTTTCGTGCATGAAGCCTGTGCCGGCGTCGGCGTCGCGAAGCGTTTTTATGCAGTGGAGCGTGTCGGCGTCGTCGTTGCCTGTCATGGATTTTATTATCAGGCTCATCGGCCAGATCATGTCGAAACCGATATGAGGTCCGCCGATGCCTTCGGCCGCCGTTCCCCGGAAGAAATACGGATTGTCGAGGCTCCAGACGAACCGGCGCGTGTTTTGGTATATCCCGTCCTCGCGGTCCACGCAGCCGAGGTAGGGCAGGGAGAGCAGGCTCGGCACGTTGGCGTCGTCCATGAACAGGCGGTTGCCGAAGCCGTCCACTTCGAAGGCGTACACTTTCCCGTAGTTCAGGTGGTCGGCGACGGCATAGCGGTCGATTGCTTCCCGCACTTCGCCGGCCAGCGCAAGACATTCCGCGGCGAACGCGCCGCTGCCCGTCACCTCCGACGATATTTCGGCCAGCTGCCTGAGCGACGTTACGGCAAACAGGTTCGAGGGGATGAGGAAGTTCAGCGTCGTGGCGTCGTCGGACGGGCGGAAAGAGGAGACTATCAGTCCGACGGGTTTGACCGGCGCGCCGTAGCCGTCGTTGCACAGCGTGTCCAGCTGGCGTTCCGTTTTCCGCTGAAATTTGTACGGGCCCAGGCCGTCCTTCCGCTGCTGTTCCCTGAACGTTTTCACAATCAGGCCGGCGGCTTTCTCCCAGTCTTTCGAGAAAACGGACGCGTCGCCCGAAATTTTCCAGTAATGATAGGCCAGCCTCACGGTGTAGCACAGGGAATCAATTTCCCATTTGCGCTCGTGCAGTTCCGGCTTCATGTCCGTATGGTCGGAAATCCATTCGCTGCCGGTCGGGCCGTCGTTGAAAGCGTTCGCGTAAGGGTCGAACAGGATGCATTTGGTCTGGCGGTTGACAACCCCGGCGATGAGTTTCCGCAGCGGCTCGTCCTTTTTCATCAGGCTGAGGTACGGCCATACCTGTGCGGCGGAATCGCGCAGCCACATCGCATGGATGTCGCCCGTATATACAAATGTATCCGGCCGTCCGTCCTGTACCCTGTAATGTACGGTCGTGTCCAGCGTGTTGGGGAAACAGTTTTCGAACATCCAGGCGAGTTTCGGGTCTTTCAGCTGTCCGGTCACGCTTTTGACTGTTTCTTCGACGGCTTTGGACGTGAAGTTCCGCCGGGACGCTTCCGGGCGTTTGGATGCATAGCCCGCATTTTGTACGGAGGACGTCCTGTTGCCGGCCGCGAAGAGGGCGCCGGCCGCCGCCTTGCCGCCTGTTGCTATTGCCGCCAGATTGAGGCCGCTCCGCTTTAAAAAATTTCTACGTGTTACCATTTGATTCTTTCTGTTTTTTTTTATGCTGCAAAATTATAAAGATACCGGATAACGTTGTGTACGTTTTCCTGACATTGTAATTCATTTTCCTGACATCCTCCCGAAATAAATGAAATTTCGGGATTCCGGCGCGACAAAGTAACGGTATTTTTTTTATTTTTGCAATGTCAACATTCAGCATAAACAAAGATAACATGAAACGTGAAAAAGAAACCGGACGCCGCTCCGGAACGTGCCGGACGGGCATCCTGCTGCTGTTCGTTTTTCTGACATCCGCCGCCGGCGCATACAATCTGCGTCAGCTGTCCAACCGCGACGGCCTGTCGAACAGCGCCATCCTGTCGATTTGCCAGGACAGCGAACGGTTTGTCTGGATTGGCTCCGTCGACGGGCTGAACATGTACAACGGCGCCGAAATAACCGTGTTCAAACCGGAAGTAAACCCGCTCGGCTCGCTCTCCGGAAACCTCGTCGAGGAGGTGTGGGAGGGGGAAAACGGCATTATATGGGTCAACACGAACCACGGCCTGAACCGGTACGACAAAAGCACGGGTAGAATCGAGAGCCACGACGAGTTCGAGGGGAAATACTTTTGCGCGAAGACGTCCGGGAACGAGATTTTCGTCGTATGCGAAAACGACGTGATACACTACTACGACCGGGAGGGTAAGAACTTCGTCCCGATTGCATTTCCGGGAATTGTAAAGGACGATATCCGCCGGATTTTCATCGACGGGGCGAACGTCCTGTGGATTGTTACGGACAAAAGCGTCGTGCACAACATCAAAATATCGTTCGGCGCGTCCGCCCCCGCTCTTGCCGGCATCGACGGATTTGCCCACGACTGCGGGATTCTTTTTGCCTTTCCCGAGGAGAACGGCTGTATCTATTTTATCGACGCAAACGGCTTCCTGTTCGAGATGGACGTGGCCACGCGGCGGAAAAACCTGGTTTTGAACCTCAAAAAGGAGGTGGAGGAACGCGGCGTCGTGTCGTCGATTGTCAGGGATAACGACGATTATCTGGTCGCGTTTCAGACGAACGGCGTGATACGGATTAAAAACACGCCCGAGAACACGATAAAATACGTGGTGGAAAACATCGGCATCTACTGCGGCGTTTTCTGCCTGTACAAGGACGGCGAGCAGGATATTATATGGATTGGTACCGACGGGCAGGGCGTTTACATGTATACGAGGGACATGTTTTCGTTCCGCTCGTTCACGTTCGGGGAGCTGCAGCTCTCTATTCAGAAGCCGGTGAGGGCTTTGTTTTCGGACCGGCGGAATAACCTGTGGGTCGGGACCAAGGACGACGGCATCCTGCTGATAAGGGATTTCGCCGTCGACGACGACATCCGCTCGAAAGACATCGAACTCCTCACGACGTCAAACAGCCTGTTGAACAACAATTCCATTTACGCCTTTGCCGGCAGCCGGCGCAACATCCTGTGGATCGGAAGCGACGGGCCGGGGCTGAACTACTATTCGTACCGGGAGGGGAAAATAAAGGCGCTGCGCTCCGACGACCCGGAGCCGATACTTTTCGTCCACAACATCTGCGAGGCGAATGATTCCACCCTCTGGCTGGCGTCCGTGGGTTCGGGCATTTACAGGGTGATTCTGACGGGTACGGACGACGAGCCGGCAGTGAAGTCCGTCAAACGGTACGCGTTCGAAAAAGACGGGATGTCGTACAATTTCTTCTTCACCGCATGTCGCGAGAACGACAGCATCATCTGGTTCGGCAACCGGGGATACGGGCTCAGGCGGCTGAACGTCAACAGCGAAACGTTTGCCCGGGTGAGCCTGCCGCAGAGCGATATTCACACCATTAACGACATACTGAACATCAACAGGGACAGCCGGGGAAACATCTGGGTGGGTACGAGTTTCGGCATCCTGAAGCTGGCGGACTACAATCCCGAAACGAACGGGGCCACGTTCGTCGGCTACAACGAAATAGAGGGGCTTCCGAACAATACCATACACGGGATACTGGAGGACGGACGGGGGTATCTGTGGATTAGCACGAACGACGGACTGGTGCGGTTCGACGCCGAAAATGAAAAGTTCCGCAAATACGACAGCGGGAGCGGGCTTGACGTTTCCGAGTTCAGCGACGGGGCTTACGTGAAGGATGAGAGGACGGGCGCGCTGTTTTTCGGCGGCATTAACGGTTTTGTCGCCATTTCGCCCGACGAGTATGAAAAAAAGGCGTTTGTGCCTGAAATATTTTTCTCCGGCCTTAAGATTTATGAGAAAAAACAAAACCTCGACGATTTCATCCATACCCGGAAAGGCCGGAAATTCCTCCGGCTGAAATATGACCAGAACTTTTTCTCCGTATCCTTCATCGCTCCCGACTATATTAACGGGCAGAACTGCCGGTACTTCTACAACCTGGAGAATTTCAGCTCCATCTGGATTGAAAACGGCAATTCGGGCGACGCCAGCTTTACGAACATCTCGCCGGGTAAATACGTGCTGCACGTCAAGTGCGACAACGGCGACGTCGTGACCGGCGTCTATTCGCTGCCGGTCGTCATCCTCCCGCCGTGGTATCTGACGGCGTGGGCCTGCATTGTTTATACCGTGATAACCGTCGCCGTCTTCTATTTGTCCGTACGGCTCGTAAGGGGGCGGTACAGGCGCAAGCGCGAAGTCATCATCGAGAAGATGCACCAGCAGCAGAGGGAGGAAATATACGAGTCCAAACTGCGCTTCTTCACGAACATTACGCACGAGTTTTCCACGCCCCTGACGCTGATATACGGACCGTGCAACCGCATTATCGCCTACGAAAAGGCGGACGGTTACATCCGGAAATATGCCGGCATGATTATGAAAAATACCGAACGGCTTTACGCGCTGATAC
Organism: Tannerella sp.; assembly: GCA_031267485.1. Lineage (GTDB taxonomy): Bacteria > Bacteroidota > Bacteroidia > Bacteroidales > Tannerellaceae > Tannerella. Next base: position 10,672 of record JAIRYY010000313.1, on the reverse strand, counting down.
AGGAACTGATAGAGTTTCGCCGCATCGAGACCGGACACAGGGCGTGCTTCATCGAGCCGCTGAACATCACGGAACTGTCGTGCGGTATCACCGATTCGTTCTCCGAACTGGCCGAATCCAAACGCATCGCCTTCCGCTGCGATATTGAAAACGGCCTGCTGTTTAATTCGGACAGAAGCTGCCTCGTCAAAGTCCTGACCAACCTGCTGTCGAACGCTTTCAAATATACGCCGGACGAGGGCGTCATCTCGTTCGCCGTCCGCCGCGAAAAGGAACGCCTGACCGTTCTCGTCAACAACACCGGCAAGGGGATTCACGAAAAAGACATCCTGCACGTCTTCGACCGGTATCACATACTCGAAAACCTCGAAAAACAGACGCGGACAGGCTTCTTCTCGCGAAACGGACTGGGGCTGGCCATCTGTTACAACATGGTGAAACTGCTCGACGGCGAGATAGAAGTGAAAAGCGTGCCCGATGAATACACCGAATTTCGGGTTGTCCTGCCCTGCCGGGAAGCGACCGGGCAGGACGGCAGGCCGGTCGCGCACCCGGAATTGCCGCCGCCGCCGGCCATTGCCGCCCCTGCCGCACTGCCGCGAAAAAACGAAAAGGACGTGAAAGGCGCATCCCAGCCGGCCAAGTCAACCGTTTTCGTCATCGACGACGACCCCGAAATGCGCTGGTTCATCACCGAAATAATGAAAGACCGCTACAACGTCATTTCCATCGAAAATCCCCTGTCGGTGAACAGCATCCTCGAAACGATACAGCCCCGGCTGATTATCTCCGACATCATGATGCCGGAACTCGACGGTATCTCGCTCATGAAACAAATCAAGGCGGACAGGCGAACCGCCCACATCCCCTTCATCCTGCTGTCGGCCCGAAACACGCCGGAAGAACAGACCGAGGGCATCTCCGCCGGAGCGGAAGCCTACATCGTCAAACCGTTCAACATCGAATATCTGCAGTCCGTCGTCGAACGGCTGCTCAAAGTCCAGAGCGACCTGAAGGATTATTACCGTTCCGCGATAAGCGCGTTCGAGTTTTTCGACGGCAGATTCATGCACAGCGAACACCGCGCGTTTTTCGAGAAAATAGTGAAGGTCATAGACCGCAACATGAACAGCGCCGAATTTTCCACCGAACACCTGGCGCGTGAGCTCGGCCTGAGCGCCCGCCACCTCTACCGCAAACTGCGCGACGTCACCGAACAGACGCCCGCCGGGCTGATAAGGGAATACCGGCTGACGGTCGCCGAAAAACTGCTCCTGACCAGCAAAAACTCGATAGATGAAGTCATGTACATGGCCGGCTTCAACCACCGCGGCAGCTTCTACCGCCTTTTCCTGCAAAAATTCGGCATGACGCCCCGGCAGTACCGCGAATCCAAAATCAGCGAAGACGTCCGGTAAGGATTCATCTAAAAATAAATGATACATTGGCCGGATACATGACGGTCTCGACAGTCGCCCTCACCGGCGCGGTCGCACCCCGGCGTCGCCGGGAAAAAGACGAAAAAAACGGCTCGTTAATATACGGATATATACATTCAACCCCTGCAAAAACGCCCTTCGCAGAGACGCAATGCCTTGCGTCTCATCACATACCGCCGTTACATCCATCCATAAATCCCTTACGCATATCCCCGGGAACCCTGCAGCCGGCTATAACGGTCTTACGGCCGGCTATAAGAGTCTTACGGCCGGCTATAAGAGTCTTACAGCCGGCTATAAGAGTCTTACGGCCGGCTATAACGGTCTTACGGCCGGCTGTAAGGAGCGGAGAAGAAATATTTAAACGCAATTATTATAAATCATTTAAAATGTTTTAATCATGAAGAAAAAAAATTATGTTCCCACAAGGGAAGCGGAATTTTATTCCTGGTCGAAGAACCTGGTGAAGGTATCGGGCGAAAGAGCCGAAATGTGGCAAATCCCCCTGCCGGCGACAGTAAAACTGAGTGGTTCGTTTGAACTCTACGATCTGAAGTATCGGATTGCCATCGATCCGGCTACGCGCACGCCGGCGGCCGTGCAGGACAAGAACGACATGCGGAAGGATTTTACCGTCGATCTGCGGAGTTTCAGCAAAAGTCATCTGCTGTACAATCAGCTGCTGACGAACGCCGACCGCGACCTGCTCGGTCTGCCGATTCCGGATCCCAGGCCTACGCCCATTCCGCCGCCGAAAAGCATGCCCGAAGGCCGGGTGGACACGTCGATTCACCTGCGTCACCTGCTCCATGTCGTCGACACGGTGGAAGTGCGTCCGCGCGGCGGACTGCCCGACGGGGTGGCCGGCTTCGAGGCGTGGCGCTTCGAGGGCGAAGGGATGCCGGCCGGCGAAAGCGCGTTCAGCTACGTCACCACCTCGACCACCACGTCGCTCGTCATCGACTATGCGCTCGCCGATGCGGGCAAAACCGTATGGTACCGTTTCCGCTGGATTAACGCCCGCAACCAGCCCGGACCGTGGAGCGAGATGATCAATGCCGTCATCCCGTAAGGAATCCGTTCCGATGAATGTGGATTTGATGGATGCGGACGCCCTGCACGGCCGGGAGACGGCGCGCGCCGCTTCTCGCCGTCCGTGCGGTATCGGGTTCTTTCCCGCAGGGGCGGATTGCGGGCGGCGTGCCGCTTTCCGGCCGGGAGACGGGTGCGGGGACGGGGTGGAATCCGGTTTATGCCGCTCCCGCAACGGCTGTGAATATGGCATTTACGTCACGACGGAGGCCGTATGAAGGGGTACCTGCCCGGGATTGCATTGCTGTGCACGCTGACGTCCTGCGAGCTTTTTGATTATCAGCCGCTGGATGGAACCGTAAACATTCATGCGGACGGCAAAGCCAATGCCGACAATCTGTCCGTCATTGAATCGAAAACGATTGATAAAAGCTGCATACGGTTTGCTTTCGTTACCGACACGCATCGCGATGATGATGAAACGGAGCTTTTCGTAAGGCTGCTCAATGAGCGCGATGATATAGATTTTGTACTGCACGGCGGCGATATTACGGATTATGGCTATAAAAGAGAATTTGAATGGACGTACCGGAATCTTGGCAGACTGACGGTTCCCCATGCTGTTCTTTTGGGCAACCATGATATTCCCGCGTATGGCAATCTCGTCTACGAGTCCGTCTATGGCTCCGCGGATTTCGCATTTGTGGCCGGACAGTATAAATTTATCGCGCTGAATACAAACCGGCTGGAGTATGAGAATCCCGGGAATATTCCCGACTTCGATTTCCTCGGTCAGCAAATTGCCGACTGCGATAAATACAGGGGAATCATTGTTGTGATGCATGCTCCCCCGAACAGCGAACAGTTTTATGGCGAGGAATGCGTCCGCCGGTTTTCCGACACGCTGTCACAGGCGCCGAACCTGTATTTTTGCCTGCACGGTCATACGCATCATCACACCGTCTCGGAACTGCTGGATGACGGAGTTGTTTACATCGGATGCGACAATATCGCAAAACGCTCCTTCTTAATCATTGATTTATCACCTGACGGTTATTCCTGTGAAGTCGTTCGCTTTTAAAATACTTTTCATTTGCTGTGCGGCGTATGGCATGACCGCCCGGTGTGCCGAAAAAACGACCCTCTTCCGGAGGCTTCTCATCCCGAAATATCTGAAATTGCAGTATGCCGGTTCCATGGGAATGTTTTCCGCAGGCACGGGCTGGATGTACGGGAAGGAACGCTGGGAAACGGATTTGCTGACGGGCTTTGCTCCGACCGGATCGGGACGGCGGAATCTTTTTACCGTGACCCTGAAGCAAAATTACATTCCCTGGAGAATAAAAACATCCGGCGTCCTGTCCCTGGAGCCGCTGGCTGCGGGATTTTACATAAACGCGATTTTAAACGATAAAAACCTGTGGAGCGCAAGCCCGGAAAGATACCCCGACGGGTATTACGCACATTCAAACCGCTTCAAATTCCACGTTTTCATCGGACAGGGACTGGCGTATAATATGGAAAAAACCGGCTTGCCGGTCAAATCCGTCTCCGCCTTTTATGAGGTCAGTTCCCTTGACCTCTACCTGCGAAACTTATTTATGGGCAACGGATACCTGAAACCGGAAGACTACATTTCACTCTCACTCGGGTTGAGGGTTGGATTTTAGGCGCGTGACGGACGGGGCGGCGCATGCGGTTGCCCCCCTCCGCGCCCGCCCCGTCGCCGGCATGGAATATTCACAAACTGCGTGAATCAAATAAAAAACCGTATCTTTGCGGAATAATTCCAAAAAGACAAACGACAAATGGGAATATTCGGATTTTTTAGCGGCGAGAAGAAAGAGACGCTGGACAGGGGACTTTCCAAAGCCAGGGAAAGTGTTTTCTCACGGATAACGCACGTTATCGCGGGACGGAGCAGGGTCGATGATGCCGTCCTCGACGATTTGGAGGAAGTGTTAATCATGTCCGACGTGGGAGTGGAAACGACGCTCAAGATTATCAAGCGCATAGAAAAACGCGTCGCCGCCGATAAATACGTTACGACAAACGAGCTGACCGGACTGCTTCGCGAGGAAATCGCCGCGCTGCTGACGGAAAACAACTCCCGGGATGCCGGTGACTTTGCCGTCCCGGCGGACTGCGCCGGCCCCTACGTCATCATGGTGGTAGGCGTCAATGGCGTGGGCAAGACGACAACCATAGGCAAGCTCGCCCATCAGTTTAAAAAGAACGGCCTGAACGTCTGCCTCGGAGCCGCCGACACGTTCCGCGCCGCCGCCGTCGAACAGTTGGTCGCATGGGGCGACCGCGTCGGCGTCCCCGTCGTCCGGCAGAAGATGGGCGCCGACCCGGCCTCCGTGGCTTTCGACACGTTAAATTCGGCAAAGGCAGGCAGGGCGGACGTCGTCATCATCGACACCGCGGGGCGGCTCCACAACAAGGTGAACCTGATGAACGAGCTGACCAAGATAAAAAACGTGATGAAAAAAGTACTGCCCGACGCTCCGCAGGAAATACTGCTCGTCCTCGACGGCTCGACCGGCCAGAACGCATTCGAGCAGGCCCGGCAGTTCACCGCAGCCACCGAAGTAAACGCGCTCGCCGTCACCAAGCTCGACGGGACGGCGAAAGGCGGCGTGGTAATAGGCATATCCGACCAGTTCCATATCCCCGTCAAATACATCGGGCTTGGCGAAGGCGTGGAAGACCTGCAGGTCTTCCGGCGCGCGGAATTTGTCAACTCACTGTTCGGCGAGTGATTTTTTTCTTTTGACGTAGATAATGAGAAAAAACAAAGTCGACATCATCACGCTTGGCTGTTCAAAAAACCTGGTCGATTCCGAACAGCTGATGTGCCAGTTTAAAGCCAGCGGATATACCGTGGCGCACGACCCGGACAGGGTAAACGGTGAAATCGTCATCGTCAACACCTGCGGATTCATCGGCGCCGCGCAGGAAGAATCCGTCAACATGATTCTCGACCTCGAAGAAGCCAAACGGAAAGGACGTATCGGAAAACTGTTCGTCATGGGATGCCTTTCCGAACGTTTCATGCAGGACCTGAAACGCGAACTGCCGGGCGTCGACCGGTTCTACGGAAAATTCAACTGGAAAAACGTCCTGAAAGACATCGGCAAATCATACCACTCCGCTCTGGCGAACGAGCGCCTGCTGTCGACGCCCCCGCACTACGCCTGGCTCAAAATAGCCGAGGGATGCAACCGCCGCTGCTCATACTGTTCGATACCGATAATAACCGGCAAATACAAATCGCGCCCGATGGATGAAATCGTGTCGGAAGCGCGCCTGATGGCCGGCCGGGGCGTCAGGGAGCTGCAGGTTATCGCGCAGGACCTGACATACTATGGCCTCGACAGCTGCGGACGCCTTGCCCTGCCGGAACTGGTCGAACGCCTGTCCGACATACCGGGAATAGAATGGATACGCCTCCACTACGCCTATCCGGTGCGTTTTCCGTACGCCCTGCTCCGCGTCATGCGCGAACGCGACAATGTATGCAAATACCTGGACATAGCCCTGCAGCACGTGAGCGACCGGATACTCAAACTCATGCACCGCCGGATTACACGCCTGGAAACGTGCGAGCTGATTGAAAGGATACGGGAGGAAGTGCCCGGCATACACCTCCGCACCACCTTTATGGTCGGCCACCCCGGTGAAACGGAAGACGATTTCGACGAACTGACCGCATTTGTCGAAAAAACGCGCTTCGAACGCATGGGCGCCTTCGCCTACAGCCATGAAGCGGAAACCTGGTCATATCTTCACTATAAGGACGACATCCCCGACGAAATCAAGCAAAGGCGGCTGGATACGCTGATGAGCATGCAGCAATCCATCGCCGCCGGAATAAGCGAAGCCAAAACGGGCAAAATCCTGAAAACGGTTATCGACCGCAGGGAGGGCGATTATTATGTGGGACGTACCGAATTTGACTCGCCCGAAATAGACCCCGAAGTGTTCGTTAAAAGCGACAGGCGCCTGCGCGTCGGGAACTTTTACAGCGTGCTTATAGAGGAGGCCGACGTCTTCGAATTGTACGGGAAAGTATAAGTTTTGTTAAGACAGTCATTTTTTTTGTCAAAAAGAATGATTTTTTTTTGTGAATTATAAATATTAAGTTACATTTGCATCGAAATAACGAAGCAAATGTTCTATTTTTTTGTATGAAAGATATCGAATTAGTTACCGCATTGTCCAATGAAATGGATATGTCCCCCAAGGAAATAGTGGATAATCTGTCCGCACTTTTTCTGTTGATAGGGGATACCCTGTCCAATGGCGGATGTGTCAATATATCCGGGTTGGGACAGTTTGAAGCCAAGAAAAAAGCGGAACGTATTTCCGTTAATCCCGTCAATGGAAAGAAATACCTCATCCCGCCCAAAATCACGCCCATATACAAACCGGCTCCGTTGATGAAAGCTTACCTGAAAAAACTTGATGAAAATGAATGAACGTCTAACAACACGCAACCTGGCTGACATCCTGGCCGTACAGACAGGCATGGAAAAGGAGCGGGCGGAAAAATTTATTGACGCCCTCTCCTCCTACGTAACGCAAAGCATTGAAAATAACAAGCATGTTAAGGTCATGGGACTTGGAACGTTTAAAATTGTACTCGTTCGCGAGCGCGAAAGCGTGCATATACACACGGGCGAACGTTTTGTGATTCCCGCCCACCACAAACTTTCGTTTATCCCGGATAAAAACCTGAAAGACCAGATTAACCGCCCGTTTGCATTCTTTGAGCCGGTTGAGGCGACCGAAGACGTGTTCTCCCTGTCGCAGAAAAACCGGCCTGCCGGAGATGAGGCGGAAAGTGATGCCGGGCAAGAAACCGAAGAACTCCCGGTATTCTATAACGAGGACGAGGATTCGGACGAGCTGCCGGTGGAATCCGAAGCCTTTCAGCCCGTTTCCGAAGAAGTTGTCATACCGGTGTACGAAAGCGAGCCTGAAACGGAGGAATTTCCGTTTGTCACGGAAAACAGCCGGTATGTGTCGGACGAATATCTGTTTGGAGAGGGAGATGACATCCCGCCTCTATCCGAAGGCCTGCCGGACGATACCCGCACCGTTGACTATGAATTTGAAAACAGTACGGCCGCCTCATACCGGAGGGGAGACGGTGACGATACCGCGCTTCTGAACGCGAACGTTGCGGATGAATACAGAAAGAAATCCAAAACAAAAATGGTCGCCCCGCTCTGGTTGTGGTTTCTCCTGCTCCCGTTCCTCATTGTTGCAGGCGTTGCCATTGCAATGTACGCATTCCTCCATTATAATGCCGGGATTTCCTACCATGACGCCGCTTCGCCGACGGAAGACATCGCCGTCGTCGAGCCGTATGACACGGATGCAACCATGCCGCGTCCCATTGGTGCGACGCGCGAACCGGCGCCGGACGACCCCGTAACCGGACCGGATGATGAGGCAACGTTTGCGCAGTCAGACGGCGGCGCTCCGGTTGCCGTTGCTGTCGACAGCGTCGGAAAAAGCGATACGGCAAACGCTGAACCCGAAAAGGAAAAACGCGTGATTGACTGGCTTGCGCCATCGCCCGAGACCGCAAATACGGAACAGGGGCAGGGGCAGGCCGGCAAGCCGACAGCCACGGCCGCGCCGGAACCAAAACAAACCGGACAGAGAAGTAGTGGCAGGGCGGCAGGCGCGGAGGCAAACAAACCCCAGACGGCCCCGGCCGAAAAGGAAAAGGTGATTCCGGCGCGCGTCCGCATGGCCGCCGGTTCGAGCCTCACGCAGATTGCCATGGAGCATTACGGGGATAAAATATTCTGGGTATACATCTATGAATACAACAAAAGCCGGATAAAAGATTTCAACCGCATCCCCGTCGGTACGGAAATACGCCTGCCGCAGCCCAAAACATACGGCATCAATGCGAAAAGCAAAACTTCCGTACAGAAAGCCCGGCAAAAACAGTCGGAATTGTTGAAGTGGGATAAATGGGATGATTATCAATGAAGAACAGCACGTAAAAACCGTATATTTTTTATCAGCCGGACGAAATCAGCGGACTTCATTTTTATCGGTTAGTATTATTTAACAGCAAAATTTGAGATTTCAAATTTAACATTTATAATTTTGCACAACAAAAAGTGATTGTAACAGAGAATTTGAATAATTATAAACTATAAATTTACTAATCCTTATGAATGAGAGAGTAGATATCCGTGAACTGAACGAACGGATTGAAAGCAACAGTGCGTTTGTGAATATGATTACTTCCGGTATGGGACAGACGATCGTAGGTCAGAAACACTTGGTGGAATCCTTGCTAATCGGGTTATTGTCTGATGGACACATTCTTCTGGAAGGTGTGCCAGGTTTAGCTAAAACGCTTGCAATCAAAACGCTTGCATCACTTGTCGACGCCAAATACAGTCGTGTGCAGTTTACTCCCGACCTGCTGCCGGCCGACGTTATAGGTACGATGATTTATAGCCAGAAGAATGAAGAATTTACCGTAAAACAGGGGCCTATCTTTGCAAATTTCGTGCTGGCGGACGAAATCAACCGCGCGCCGGCGAAAGTGCAGAGCGCCCTGCTTGAAGCCATGCAGGAGCGCCAGGTTACGATTGGCGAAACGACATACAAACTGCCGGAACCGTTCCTTGTCATGGCGACGCAGAATCCGATAGAGCAGGAGGGCACCTATCCGCTCCCGGAAGCGCAGATAGACCGTTTCATGCTGAAAGTGGTCATTAACTATCCGAAGAAAGAGGAGGAAAAGCAGGTTATCAAACAAAACATCTCCGGCGAAAAGATAGAATTGAAACCAATCCTCACGATAGGGGAAATACTCGAATCCCGCAAAATAGTGCGCGAGGTCTATCTGGACGAGAAAATTGAGAAATACATTGTGGATATCGTTTTCGCGACGCGCTTCCCGATTGAATATGGCCTGAATGATTTGGCAAACATGATTGCGTTCGCCGCCTCGCCGCGCGCCTCGATAAACCTTGCACTGGCCGCGCGCGCCTATGCGTTCATCAAACGCCGCGGATATGTGATACCCGAAGATGTGCGCGCCGTTTGCCATGATGTCATGCGGCACCGCATCGGATTAAGCTACGAAGCGGAGGCAAACAATCTTACATCGGAAGAAATTATAAGCGAAATACTGAATAAAGTCGAAGTGCCCTGATAAGCGCCATATCTGACAATTGAAAGAATGGAAACGAGCGAACTTTTAAAAAAAGTAAGGAAGATAGAAATCAAGACACGCGGCCTGTCCCGCAATATCTTCGCCGGCGAATACCATTCGGCATTCAAGGGGCGCGGCATGGCGTTCAGCGAAGTGCGCGAATATCAGTTCGGCGATGATATCCGCGATATCGACTGGAACGTCACGGCGCGTTATGCGCGTCCATACGTGAAAGTGTTTGAAGAGGAACGCGAACTGACGGTGATGCTGATGATTGATGTGTCGGGCAGTAAGGATTTCGGCTCCGTCCACATGATGAAAAATGAGATGACGACGGAAATAGCCGCGACAATCGCTTTCTCGGCCATCCAGAATAACGACAAGATTGGCGTTATTTTCTTCTCCGACAGGATAGAGAAGTTTATCCCGCCGCAGAAAGGACGCAAACATATCCTGTACATCATACGCGAATTGCTGGACTTCCAGCCTGAAAACAGGAATACAAACATTTCGCATGCGCTGAAATACCTGACGAATGTGATAAAGAAGCGCTGTACGGCGTTCCTCGTTTCGGATTTTATCGACGAGGGGAATTATTCGGACGCGCTGACCATCGCAAACCGTAAACACGATGTCGTTGCCATACAGGTCTATGACCGTCGCGAAACGGAACTGCCCGCCGTCGGACTGATTAAGATGAGGGATGCCGAGACGGGTGAGGAGCGCTGGATTGACAGTTCTTCGTCAAGCGTGAGGAAAATGTACCGCGAATGGTGGAACCGCCGTCAGGATGAAATGAATCAGTCGTTCAAAAAGTGCCGCGTGGATTCCGTGTCCGTACGCACCGAAGACGATTATGTGAAATCTTTATTGGCATTGTTTCATAAACGAAATTGATTAAACCGATGATTTTGAAAAGATATCATATTTTTTGCATCCTACTTCTATTCCTTGTATCATGGCAAGGAACGAAAGTTTATGCACAACAGACGCTTGTCGGTCT
>JAIRYY010000297.1 GCA_031267485.1 Tannerella sp. | reverse complement strand
CCGTCATTGCGAGCGCAGCGAAGCAATCCAGACGCAGGCCGTGTAGCCCGGACGGTTGTCAGCCGCCTGTACCTGGATTGCTTCGTTCCTCGCAATGACGGGGGAGACGGGAGATTTTCAAGCGGATATGCCGCCTTGTCCGTCATTTCCCCCTCCCCGTCATTGCGAGCGCAGCGAAGCAATCCAGGCGCAAGGCCGTGTAGCCCGGACGGTTGTCAGCCGCCTGTACCTGGATTGCTTCGTTCCTCGCAATGACGGGGGAGACGGGAGATTTTCAAGCGGATATGCCGCCCTGTCCGTCATTTCCCGCCCCGTCATTGCAAGCGCAGCTGTGCTTGCAGACGGGGAAGGAATGGTTCCTTTACAGATATTATTCATATAATTTTTTTTGAATTATCCCATTGACATTTTATCCCCGGTTACTTTTTCAGTTCCACGCGGATATGTTTGCCGTCCTTCATGGCAAAAACGACCGGGGCGACCTTGGATATTTCGCGAAGCGCCTCGTCCAGGCTGCCGTTCACGCTCATGGTAAGCGAATAGATGTTCACGCCATCCTCGCCTATCTCGAAGCGGACGTCATACCAGCGTTCCAGTTTCTTCAGCGCTTCCGCGATATGGGTATCGTTGAAAACGATGATTTTATTCTTCCATGCGTTCAGCGAGCGCGGCGCGTTGTGGTGCGTAATCGTGCAGCGGCGATTTACCCTGTCGTATATCAGCCTGTCGCCGGGGGCGAGCGCATACTGCCGCCGGGAGGCTTCGGACTCGAAGTCCACGCGTCCGCTGTCCAGCGCAATCCTTATTTCCCGTTCCTCCCGGCGGGCTTCCAGCTCAAAGCTTGTGCCCCGGACGAGCGCCCGGCCGCCGGCAACATCCACGATAAAAGGGCGCTTCGCGTTTTTTTCGACGATGAAATAGCCTGCCCCGTCCAGACTTATCCTCCGCTCCCCAAGCGCAAAGTTGCGGGGATAGCGCAATATGGCGGCAGGTTCCAGGTACGCCCGGCTTCCGTCCTGAAACATGAACTGCATACATTCGCCCTGCGGCGCCCGAATCTCCGCCATCTCCCCGCCACCGAAAAGCGGGACGCGACTGTTCACATAGCTGTAAAAAACGGTCAGCGCAATCAGCGGAATCAGTACGGCGGCAATCCGCAGTCCCCGGACGCGAACGTTCCGCCGGCGGATACGGCGATTTATCGCCGCACGTATTTTCTCCGAAAGCGCCCGGTCTTCCGGCAGACAGTTTTCCTCCGTCAGCGACGCGAAATCTTCGTCCATCCGGTCGGACAGCCAGGAGAACTCCTCTTCATATTCTTTTCGTTTCATCTGCATGCACCTTTTTATCAATCCTATATAATAGACACAGTTTTATCAAAACAGAGTGAGCGCCGCCACAAAAACAACCAGCCGGCACAGTACGATCCGCAACATCCGCAAGGCCTGCAGATAATGCGTCTTCACCGTATTCAGGCTGATGTTCATGCGTCCGGCAATCTCCTCGTTTTTCAGGTTCTCCCGCATTTTCAGCAGGCATATTTTACGTTTCTGTTCCGGCAGGCTGTCGACGGCGCGGCAGAGCCTCTCGCGGAGTTCCTCCCTGTCAAGGAGTTCCTCCAGCGATTCCTCCTCCTCTTTCCGCTGAGCTTCGCTGCTGTCGACGGACAAAAAGACGGGCGTCGACCGGCGCAACCGGTTCAGGATGCTGTTCTTCGTCATGGTGTAAAGGTAGTTCCTGAGATTCGTCTCAACCACCATGTCCCGGCGTATTTCCCACAAATGCACAAACACGTCCGCGACCGCATCTTCCGCATCCTCCGCCGACGGCAAATAGCGCATAGCAATGGTGTAAAGCATGCGGTGATACTGCCGGTAAACAGTTTCAAACGCACGCCTGTCTCCATCGCGCATGGCTTCCGCCAGATTCATGTCCGAAATAGAAAAGTCCAATATTCTGCACTTGTTTTTTGGAGCGCCGGTTCAGCCGACGACCTGCGTTTCCATGGACGCGGCTATTATTTCGCTGTCGCCCTCCCCCATTTTGTCCTCATCCGTATAACTCCCCGCCTCCTCATATTTCCGGAGTTTCTTCTCCATCTGTTCTATTTCGCGTCCCTGATTGCGGATTGTCGTCAGCAGAGAGTTCAGTTCTTCATTCTCGATGGACGACGGATACTGCGCCTCCACGCGAAGAATAAAGTCCGACAGTACGTTCATGTAATTGTTGAACGCGTCATACGGGTTGTCATAGTGGCTGAACAGGTTGTAGTGCTTGGTGTTCATGTAGTAGAAGTGGTCGCTGCCCTGCAGGTACAGCCAGTCCTGCAGCAGACGGCGGTCGCTGCAGAGGCGCACGCGTTCGCTTATGTTGTTTATCTCCCGGAACGCTTCCTGCTGAAGCACATTGCCCATCCACGAGCTGCAGTCCTTCTCCTCGTCGACCCACGACATCGGGTAGGGAACGACAATTCCGCCTACCGCCTCATTAGCGGCAAACAGCTCGGACGGCAGCGAAAACGTGATGCCCTTCTGTGCGGCAAACTGCGGCAGCGCCCTGAAAAAATCAAATATCCCGGTAGACGACGAATGGAGCGACCCCAGGATTTCATAATTCAGGAATATGTTGATGATTTTCTCCGTTTCGGCCGTCGATGCAATCCACGACATATACTTGTCGGCCGTCAGCGGGTATTCCGTCCAACTGTAATCGGCAAAGCGCAGCGACAGGTCTTCGCTGAAACGGTCGTTCTTCAACAGCAGTTTCAGTTCGGGCCTGACGGCCGACGCGTATACGTAATTGGGGCTTTTCCATCCAAGTATATGTTTCGCGCCCTCCGTCAACATGCCGCGGAAGCCCATGTCGCAGACAATCTCCGAGATGTCGTCCGAATAAATCAGCTCCGTATTGCGGAACACCTTCGGCGTCACGCCGAAAAGCGACTGCATCTTCTCCGTGTGCATCCTGACCTGCGTCCTGAACTCGTTCGGATTGCCCAGCGAAGAAAGCGAATGGGCATACGTCTCGGTAAGAAATTCCACGCTGCCCGTCGCCTGCAGTTCCACAAAAGAGTCAATCAGTTCCGGGGCATAGATTTCCATCTGTTCGAGCGCAATCCCCGAAATGGAAAACGCAACCTTAAACTGTCCCCCACTCTTCTTAATCATCTCAATCATCGCGCGGTTAGCCGGGATGTAACACATGTTGGCCACTTTCCGGAAAATCTCCTCGTTCTGAAAATCATCATAATAATAATGGTCGTTTCCTATGTCAAAAAAACGATACCTCCGCAGGCGATACGGCTGGTGTATCTGAAAATATAAACAAATTGTCTTCATACGTAAATGAATTATGAATTATAAATTATGAACTATGGACGCGGTCGTATATGGTGCGCACTTTCCGTCCGGCATATTCCCACTTGATGCCGTTCACCTCCTTAAGTCCCTCTTCCTTCAGGAATTTATGCAATGCGGGATAGGTGATAAGTCCGTAGATGGAATCCGCCAGGGCGTCGATGTCCCAAAAGTCAACCTTTACCGCATAGTCAAGTATTTCGGCGCAACCGGACTGCTTGGAGATGATTGACGGGATGCCGCACTGCATGGCTTCCAGGGGCGATATTCCGAACGGTTCGGAGACGGAGGGCATCACGTACACGTCGCTCGACTTGAATATCTCGTAAACCTGCTTTCCCTTCATAAATCCCGTAAAGTGGAAACGGTCCGAGATGTTCCGCTTGGCGGCCAGGCGAATCATCTGATTCATCATGTCGCCGCTCCCGGCCATGATGAAACGCACGTTTTTCGAACGCGCCAGCACCTTGGCCGCCGCCTCGACATAATACTCCGGCCCCTTCTGCATCGTTATGCGTCCGAGGAACGTGACAATCTTGTCTTTCACCCCGCGCCTGTCGGGTATGGCGAGGATATCCCTGCCCAGCGGCTCGACGGCGTTGTGAACGGTCGTAACCTTGGCCGGGTTCTGGCTGTACTTCTCAATGACGGTGTTGCGCGTCAGGTTGCTCACCGTTATGATATGGTCGGCATAATCCATGCCGTTCTTCTCGATGTTGTAGACTTCGGGGTTGACATTCCCCCGGCTGCGGTCGTAATCGGTGGCGTGAACGTGTATCACGAGCGGCTTCCCGCTTACATTCTTCGCATGTATGCCGGCCGGATACGTCAGCCAGTCGTGAGCGTGAATCACGTCGTACTGCTCCGTGCGCGCAATCACCCCGGCCACAATCGAATAATTGTTGATTTCCTCCATCAGGTTGTCCGGATAACGGCCCGAAAATTCGATACACCCGAGGTCATTCACATGCTTGTAACTGAAATTGGCATAGATATGCTCCCGCAGGTCAAAATATTCCTGCGGATTCATGTATTTGGACAGCCGCCCCGCAACGTAATCATAGCTGACGTCCTTCCATACTACCGGCGTATTGTTTGCTCCTATTATTTTGAGGAAACTCCGGTCTTCGTCGCCCCACGGTTTGGGCAGCACAAACACAATATCCATGTCGGACTGCAGGGACATCCCCTTTATCAGGCCATAGCTCGCCGTTCCCAGTCCTCCAAGTATGTGCGGAGGAAATTCCCAGCCAAACATCAATGCTTTCATATCATGCGTTTATTTATATTCAATATCATATTTCTTCAACATGTCAATCACGGTCAGCACGGCGGACAGATTCATCAGGAACGATATGGCCCCGCGGCCTGTAAAGGGCGGGTTCCCGTCGTACAATTCCGAGATGGTGCCAATGCAGTGCAGCGACATCTCTTCTTCCATGCTGATAAGCGAACGTTCAACGAACGACAGTCCCGTTCGCCCGAACATATCCAGGTAGGCGGATATGTACATGCTCATAAGCCAGGGCCACACCGTACCCTGATGATATGCCATATCCCGGTCATACTGCGCCCCCGCATAATTCGGCCGGTAACCGCCGCTTTTCGGACTGAGCGAACGGAGTCCCTTCATTGTCATGAGTTCTTTCGTCGCAATATCCAAAACCGCCCGTTTCTGCAGCTTTGTCAGCGGGGAATACCTGCACGAAATGGCAATCACCATATTCGGGCGCACGCTCCAGTCCTGCCCCGGCCCGTCCACGTAATCAAACAGGTAATTGTACTTATTCACAAACGTGGCCGGAAACGACATGTCGAGCGAGGCGATAAGGCTGTCAATCCTGTCCATGGGGACATTGCCGTTAAGCTCCTTGTAAAATTTCAGGGCATTGTACCACAGTGCGTTAAACTCGACGATATATCCCGAACGGGGCACAACGGGGCGTCCGTTGACAATCGAATTCATCCACGTAACGGCTTTGTCGCGGCCATTCGAATACAGCAGCCCGTTATCCGAAAGTTTCAGATTGGGATGCGACTGCGAAAGGATGTACCGTATGATTTCGCCAATGATATCGTTATACTTCTCCTTAGCTTTCCCGACGCCCGCCTTCAGGCTATACTGCTGCATGCTCCATATCGCCCACAGCAAAATGTCGGGACTGTCAATCTCGCGTATCACGGTATCGATTTTCCCCTCCCTGATAAACCTGTACAGGGCGGCAACCGCCGTGCGCATGACGTTTTCGTAACGGTCTTCCCGCCCAATCAAAAGCGTCGTCCCGCAGACGGAAACGAACAGGTCCCTCGCGCGAACCTTAAACCACGGATAGCCGGCCAACAGGTAACAGTCGTCGCCCACGGGATTGTAATAAAGCTGGTGCACCGAATTGACAAGGCAGTTGTAAAAACCCGACCTCGGCGTTCGCGAACGCAATTCGTTCTCATACAGTTCCTGCAGCGTATCCGTATCGACCTCCCTGTCGCCCGCGCAAAACAGCACGGATTCGCCCTTCGTTATCTCCAGTTCAAAATAACCGGGCACGTACAAATCCTCCTGATAGGGATAACCGCGTTCCTGCTCTTTCGGATACTCTATCCCGTTGTACCAGTTCGGTTCATACACATACTTCACCTCCTTGCCGAACTGCATGAACAGTTCGGGATAGCCGGGATACAGACTCGTCCTGATTCCGTTTCTCACTTCATCGTAATGACGGTTTATGCGGTCGTTGGCATGCGACAGTTCCTGGACGCTCCTGAATGCCAGGAACGGATGAAAGCGCAGAACCGTCACCGAATGGGCATCCAAAAGGGTATATTTAATCAATATAAGGTTATCTTTCCTTAAAAAGATTTTTTCCTTCGCAAGTACAACCCCCCCCACCCTGTATATCGTGCGGGGAACAATCTCCATACTGTATTCGCGGATATACTTGTGGCCGTTCGGGCCGAAACTCCCCCCCTGATACTTATGCAAACCGAGGTTAAACGCAGCCCCGTGTTGAATAACCGTCTCGTCAAAAGAAGACAGGATTACATGATTTTCGTCACTCAGTCCCGGCACAGGCATAACGAGCAAACCATGATATTTTCGCGTATTGCAGTCCACAATCGTCGTACAGTGATACGCTCCTTTCTGATTGGCCCTCAGCACCTCCCTCGAAAGGGATTCCTGAAGATTTATCATCAGCGTTTTATCAAATTTCAGATAACTCATAATCTATATAAAAGGCATTAATCAGTATTATATTTTCATTTTTTTATTATCAATTACCAAATATATGACACTTTTTTCTGTTCTCCAAATTTTTCGACACTTTTATGTTCATTGTTGTTTTAAAACATATTTATCGCCGACAATCCGGTGCGAAATATTGTAGATTTTAACGCTCGTCGTCACATCATTACACTCCATATCACAATAAAATCTTTTATACACCCAAAATCATTTAACATTTGCGGCCCATAAAGGGGCTTTCGAGACACTTCCCCGTTATTACAGGGCGTGGTCTATGGGGAACTCTTCTCCCGACCAGGCTTTTAGCTGTGTCCACGGTTCGTCCGGGGCGCTCCAAAATTCATCCGAAGCCGGCAGTCCTAATGGCAGCAAACCTACGGAGCACAAATACAGACTTCCCGTACATATATAAGTTTCGCCGACGCAAAGCTGGCTTCCGTACAAACCGATTCTCAGCCAGCCATTGTCGTCGAATGTGCCGGGAGCGCTCATTTGCCGCTCTATAAGCGTAGTAAGCGCACAGCGAACCTGTGCGGGTTTAACGTTCTCCGGCAACTTTTTCATCAATGCCATTTGCGACAAGGTCTGGAATGCGCCCATCCTGTATGCCAGCGAACGGCCTGTTGGAGGATACGTCCCCTCGGGCGATATCAGCCGTTCAAGAATAGCGGCATAACGCGCCGCACGTGTCATAAATGCGCCCGCCCTCTTTTCGTTTATCATTTTATGCCGGAGCAATACTTCGGATATGTCGACCATCATGGGCTGAATGACGAAACTGTTATAATAATCCCAGTGAAATTCAGGGCCGTCGCCATAAATTCCGTCACCTTTATACCATTGTTCATGCTGACGTATGGCATAGTCTATGCGCATACCGTCCCACTCTGCCCCTGTTTCGAGAAAAAACGCTTCTATCATGGCCGAAAAAAGCAGCCAGTTGCTGAAATGCGGCGTAATTTCACGCGTCTGACGCATCGCGGCAATAACCATTTGCCGCGTTTCGTCGTCCAACCCGCCCCACAGTACGTTCGGCGAACGCAGGAACGCCTGCGCAAGAAAAGCGGCGTCAACAACCGGCTGTCCGCCTTTCTCTCCTGTGAAATTCATATAATCGGGCGAAGCAGGATCCACTGCATTGCGTATCCCTTTAACAGCCATGGCCGTCAACTCGGCGCGTTGCTCTCCCTCCCTGCCGTCCGTTTCGCCGGATTCAAGCCAGGGCGCAATGCCGCAAAGCAACCGTCCCAATGCCTCAAGATGTGCAAAGTTCTCGCGCCCGGAAGCATTCTTCTGCTGTTCCACAGGCATCTTCTTTTTAAGTTCTCCCTTACTCAAGGCATCCAGTAGCGGATAGGATATTTTATACGTAACATCGCACCAGGACTGGCGAACCGACACGCTCTCCGGTTTCTTCCTTTTCGCCTCCATGCTGAAAACGCATGATAAAATGATAATAAATACAAGCTGCTTTTTCATAATCTTTCTGTTAATCATAAAACAAAACTAATCCGCCCTGCCCATCACAAGCTTCCCATGTTTTATACCTTTTATTGTAATCAGTCTGTCGGACAATTCCGTCAGTCTGTGGGCAACTCCGGTTACGGTCGTCAGATGAAGACAGAAGTCCTCATTCAGATAATATTGCGAAGATGACAGGATTACGTCCTGATATTGCTGCTGTATTTCGGAAATTCTCAATGAAATTTCCCTTTTGGACTGATTATACATGACAATAACAGTTCCGGCGACAATATTGTCACACTGCCATTTTTTCTCCGCGACATTTTTTTCCACGAAAAAACGTATTGCCTGGGAACGGTTTGCAAAGCCATTATCCTTCACAAACTGATCCAAAGCATCCAATACATCTTCCCCAAGTGAAACTCCAAAACGTTTTAATGACATAAATTTCATGTTTTAAAAAGGACAAAATTACACAAAATTCCGGATTTACAAGCGCGTCAATCTGAGTTTTGGGTAAAAATAAAACAAAAAAGCAATGAAACTGATATAAAAAACTGATTTACACCTAATCTTACAACAAAAAAACTCGTTAGATCCAGAGCGCCTTTCCGACAAAATTATCGGACAACTTATCTCTGCCCACTCCATCTCTTTTAAAAAAAAAGAGGCGCCGTCCCCTGTTTCCAAGAACGGCGCCCTCCTCTTTTTAAAATGGCGGCTACCTACTCTCCCACTTGCGCAGTACCATTGGCGTGACAGGGCTTAACTTCTCTGTTCGGAATGGATAGAGGTGGATCCCCTGTGCC
>JAIRYY010000251.1 GCA_031267485.1 Tannerella sp. | reverse complement strand
GCGGCCGTATGGACGGATCAGGCGCTGGTATCGTCATTCGTTAATAATATTTACATGGGGCAGCATTACGGCTTTCACACGCTCATGCTATCTTCTCTGTGCGACGAATCGATGGAGGTCTGGGCATGGGAAACTCACCCGATACTCAAGAGTGAAATAAGTCCAAGTTACGTTGGCGCCCTGGCTCCGAACTTCTGGATTATAGCCTTTCACAACCTTTCCTGGAACTCGCTGTACAGGAATATCCGAAGTTGCAACATCTTTTTTGAAAATGTCGAGAAATACGGTTTGGAAGGAGATGAAATCGAACTGTTAAAAGGGGAAGTTCATTATTTGCGGGGATATTTTTATTATTGGCTGATGAGTTTGTACGGAGGTGTTCCTCTTATAGACAGGGCTTATACTCCCTCCGATGATTTGCTGGCTCCCCGGAACACGCTGGAGGAAACCATTGATTTCATCGTTTCCGATCTGGACGCAGCGGCTTCCATGTTGCCTTCGTCGGCCGACAGGGCGCGTGCGGGTAAGGGTGCGGCCATGGCGCTTAAATCGAGAGTATTGCTGTATGCCGCAAGCGATTTGTTTAATTCGAACGCCTCCTGGTCTTCCGGTTATGAACATCCCGAACTGGTGAGCTATACCGGTGGAGACAGAAATGCCAGGTGGCGAAAGGCAAAGGATGCGGCTAAAGCTGTAATTGATTTGGAGATTTACCGGTTATACGGTCAGGCAGCATACATTAGCCCTGAAGATGCCGGGGAAAATTATGCCAATATATTCCTGAACAATGGAACGGAGGAAGATATTATGTTGACTTACTATGACAATGTAAACCACCCGAACAGCGATTTCCAGTGTCCAAGCGTTGGTTTGTTTAATAGCCCGAACGGATTTCACGGCTGGGGAGGCAATACCCCGATCGGACAGTTTATTGATTCATACGAGAATATCGATGGCAGCAAATTCGACTGGAATGATCCGGAACAAAAGGCAAATCCGTATCAAAACAGGGATCCGCGCTTTTATGCCTGTATCCTGTATGATGGCGCCAAATGGCGGCAACGCCCGGACGACGTATTTGCCTCGGATCCGGAGGGTATCGTTCAGTCCGGATTTTATGAAAACGCGGATGGAACTTACACTCCCGGCCTGGATACGCGGCAAGGCCCTATCGAAGACTGGAACGGGACATACACGGGATATTACATGCGCAAGTTTCTGGATCCGGCAATCAATCACCAGTATGACAGACAAAAATTGCCTTATCGCCAGATAAGGTATGCGGAAATCCTGCTGAATTACGCGGAAACCTGCCTGGAATTAGGCGAAGAAAGCGAAGCTGTCAAGTATTTGAACATGATTCGCGGGAGAGCCGGTATGCCCGATATTCCGGCAGGAGAGACGGGCGTTGCGTTGAGGAATCGTTATCGCAACGAACGCAGAATCGAACTGGCATACGAGGGACATCGCTTTTTTGACATCCGCCGCTGGATGATTGCGCCCGATGTGCTCAAAAATGCGCAGGGTATCGATATCCGCTACCCGTATGGAAGTAACAAACCGACTTATACCGTCGTGGAAGTTCAGGGTAGAGCATGGGATAATAAGGTTTACCTGCTGCCAATTCTTCTGGATGAAATGAACCGGAACGAATTAC
This sequence comes from Tannerella sp., assembly GCA_031267485.1. Classification (GTDB taxonomy): domain Bacteria; phylum Bacteroidota; class Bacteroidia; order Bacteroidales; family Tannerellaceae; genus Tannerella. The sequence continues at coordinate 13,883 of JAIRYY010000251.1, read as the reverse complement.
TGGTACAGAACCCCGGGTATTGATTCTCCGCATGAAATAAAGTTCGCCCGTGAGCCGGTCGAGGTTGTACGTCCGATCGTCCGCCGAGATTGTGGTATAGGGATTCCCGCCGCACTCCTCCACGAACTGCAGGGCGTCATTGACGGAAGCAAGCGCACGGAATCCGACCCCGAACAGATTATTTCTCAAAGGCTGTAGTTAAGAATGATGTTGCAAAACAAAGCCCTGACGGGCAAATTAACAACATGAAATTTAACTGCAGCCTTTCTCAAAGCATCCCCGTAGTCGTACACATTGCCGGAATTACCCGGGGTAAAATTGCTTAATTGCTGAAAATGAGTATGATAATTGTTTTTTAGGCCGCCATTTTTCATGATTTCCGGCCATTTTTCATGATTTGTGGCCATTTTTCATGTTTTGTGGCCATTTTTCATGTTTTGTGGCCAATTTTCATGTTTTGTGGCCAATTTTCATGATTTGTGGCCATTTTTCATGACTTGTGGCCAATTTTCATGATTTGTGGCCATTTTTCATGATTTGTGGCCAATTTGAATCACCGGTTATGCGTGCGGTTTAACGGGGAGGAGCAACAAAAACGGATTCCTTGAAGCGGCAACAAGCTGGACCGGTGCGTTTATACCATTTCGGCAGACAGCCGGGAAGAATACAGGTACTGCAGTGCACGCACCTCATACATGGAAGAGGCGCATTTCCTGAATTACAAACTGAAATGATGGCGGCATGAAATAAATTCAGCACAAAGCACGTGTCCGGGGCTGTTTACTGCTCCTTTCAGAAAAATATTTCTGCAAAGCGGCAAAGTCCATGCCTTGCGTTTCACGTCCGATACGGTCGCGTTCCCGCCTCATAAATTCAACGGCTTTAAAGCCTTCTATTACTGTTTTCTTTTTCAGTTTCATGTTTCCTTATATTTCTTTGGGTGAACGAATATCTATTGCAGGGTATCCATATTTGATGTTTACGGAATTGTATCCTCTTATTCTTAGTACATTTACAATATGCTTGAAATTCCAGCTAACCAAAATATCCGCATGATGAACAGTAGTCAGAGCGATGTGAAAACAATCCTTGCGACTTGTTTGTCCTGCTACATCTTCCGCGATATAAGCACCGGCAAGATTGAATCAGCCAAAATTCCGCTAACAATCAAGCGCCCCATTCATTCTTTTCTCAATACATTTTACCCCGACTTACAGCCCATGGAGATATTTATTCGAAGAACGAACAGACGGAAGTGATGTTTTTAATTTCCCTGTTGAACGGGAGGCTCCACACGACCTCGTTGTTTTCGTCTATTTCAATCAGCGGCGACTGCGATTTGTTGTCGCTGTACATGTTTGAATTGGCAATCAGTCTGTTGCCGTTTTCGTAGAGGAAGATTTCGCCGATGTAGAGCAGCGATGCGCCCCGGACGCTGTTTGTGATAATCATGCTGTCAGGATGTTGCGTGGCCGGGTTTATCTCCATGAACAGGTTGTCGCTGCCGCATGAGACGAGCAGATTTTTGTTCTTCAGGATTTTTACGGAAAAAAGGTCGCGTCCGATGTAAATGCTTCCCCGGTAGCTGCCTTCGGGAGTTATCTGGAGTATCTTCCGTTTTCCGATGACGGGGACGAGGTACAGTCCGTCGTCCGTTTTTGCTATCTGGCGGAACTGCCAGTGCGTGTCGAAGACGAGCGTGCGGAACGTCACTTCTTTCGTCTGTCGGCCGTCGCGGTCGAGTTCGACGATGCGTGCCGGTTCGCCGCATACGCCAATCATGAAACTGCCGTCTTCGAGGCGTGCGGCCGAATGGATTTCCTCGTTTTCGCCAGCCCTGTAATCCCATACCGTTTCGTGACTGCGGGTTATCAGCCTGGCGCCTTTCGAGTAGGCATACAGGATGTGGCCGTCGGGCGTCACTTCGATATCGTTGCACTCCTCTCCGTCGTCGAGCTGATGTTTCCATTCGACAGTGCCGGAGGCCTTGTCGACAATGGCAATTTCCTGCCAGCCGCTGCCCGCGACGGCAAGTTTCTCATTTTTGCACGAGCTGCAGCAAACGCACAGTGCGGCAACCAATAAAACAAACTGTTTTCTTTTCATCTTTTTATATTTTTTCGCCGCAAAAATACAATTTTTTCCGCTTTCTCCGTCTTATGTCCGCCATTTATTTTGTATTATGCCCGGCTTGCAGTATATTTGCGGAATCAAAAAAAAAGGAAATATGTTCAAAGACTTGTTCAACACAACGATGTCCATAATCTTCAGGCCGTCGGAAACGTGGCGGAAACTGCGGGAAAAACAGCCGGACGACAGCGATAAATTCCTGTCCGGCTATGTCTATCCATTTGTCGGAATGATAGCTATCGCCGGCTTCCTCGGCATCCTGTTTACGCGAAAGGAGTTCGACCTGCAAATGGCGCTTAAATCCACGATATTCCTGCTCCTGTCCGTATTCGGGGGGTTTTTCCTGGCCGCGTACCTGATGAATGAAATGTGGCACGCACTGTTCGGGCGGGAAAAGAACATGCGGCTCTGCCAGACCTTTGTCGGATATTCTTCCGCCCTGATGTTCTCCCTCGACATACTGCTCAGCCTGCTGCCGGAATTTTTTTTCCTCCGTTTTCTGATACTGTACACCATCTATATCGTCTGGGAGGGCGCCGTTCCGTACATGGACGTGGAAGCGGAGGAGCAGCTGAAGTTCGTGAGCCTTTCGACGGCAATCATTGTCGCGACGCCGTTTATCCTTGAATTTATCCTGGGTTTGCTGATGCCCGGCCTGAAGTATTAGTTCTACTCCTCCTCCTCCCTCCGTTTTCCGGTGAAGATGTCCGACAGCGAGGAGAAATCCCTGCGGAACGTGACGCCGACGCCCTGGCGGGTAAGCGATTTTGTGTTGTACCGGTACAGGTCGTTCGCATGGTTGTAGGCCTTGAGGCTGATGTCCCTGTTTCGCGAGAGTTTGTACTCCAGGTCAAATTCGCCGACGAAGGCGTTCGTCATAATCGTATTGTCCTTGTATCCGAAATTCCCGTTGAACAGCAGCCGGTTGTTCAGCAGCCGGCTCGACAGGAGCATTTCGACCTCCGTATCCTTTATCCCGTCCTGGCGGGAGCGTATGTTCGTGCCAATCTGCACCTTGTCGGTCAGGCTGCCGAGTATGCTCGACAGCTGGGCGGAGAGGGCGGACGACGCTACGGCGCTGAACTCGTTCGACCGGTAGTCGTTGCGCGAATAGTCCGGGGTGTAGAATTTGTTGAGAACAAGCAGGTAGATGATTTGCCGCGTCATCATGTCCTCCGTGTCGATAAACGATTTCACCTGCCGTTCCATTTCGCTGTTCGAGCTGGGCAGTTCGAGGTCGAACGTGATGGCCGGGTTCTGCAGCCGGCCGTCCAGTTTGAGAACGCAGTTGACCGGAATGCTCGGATTGGCGGTTTCCAGCAGGAACGTTTCGTCGAGGTCCTGTATGTTGGCGGTCAGGCTGTATATTGCGCTGATGCTGAGATTGGCCGTCATGGGGTCTCCGTGGAACGTGACGATGCCGCCGTCGCGTATGTTGAAGCGTTTGCGGATGACCTGCTGCAGGCTGAAATTGTACGTGCCGTCCGATATGAGGTAATTCCCGAACATCTGCACGTCGTTCTGGCTTCCGTACTGAATCCGTATGTCGCCGCTTCCGCTCCCGCGTATCCTGTCGTTCGAGGAGGGGTCGACCGTCAGTTCCAGCTTGGCGTCGGGCGTGACATTCACCATAAAATCAAGCTGGTAGTCCATCGACGAACCGTTCCCGCCGCCCGTGCCGTTATCCCGCCTGCCGCCGCTGTCCGCTCCGGGCTGTGAATCCTCCTGTTTTTCAACGAAAGAGATGAAATCGTAGCTTTCGGCCGCTGTTTTTTCCGCGAAATTGAAACCGGCGGAAGTGCCGGCATCGCTGCGCACGTTCCCCCCGACGCGGATGAAATCCTCCGTACCGCTTATGACGGCGGCGCCGCTGGCATAGACCTGGCCGTAAATTTCCGGGTTGTCGTGCTCGGAAACGTCATACACCAGCAGATTGCTGACCTTTATATCCAGGTCATATTTCATGTCCCTGAAACTGTTGTGCGTGAAATCAAAGTTCAACAGTCCGGTATTTCCATTCCTGTCCGACAGGACCGTATTTTCCGTCCGGATGGCCGATTCGCTGACGGTGACGGTGTCGGAAAACGAATATTCCGTATTCAGCAGGCTGACCTTAACCTTCCCGTCCCGGACGTAGGGCGTCCCCTCCAGAAAGATGTGCGAAAAGCTGCCGTAAAGATGCACGTTGCCGAAGAGCCGTCCGCTGATGTCGTCGGCAAAGGAATCCATGTATTTCCGCAGGAAGGCGATGTTGATTTCGTTCGCGTCGAAATACAGCGACAGCCCCCTGTTTTCGCCGATTGGGAATATGTACCCGTTCACGTCCGTCCATACGGAATCGCTGTGGTAGATAGAGCCTATAAGCAGGATGCCCTGCCGGTCGCCGTCCCATTCGCTGGACAGGCTCAGGTTGCCCTGTACGGCCTGGTTGAAAGAGAACTCCCGTACCTCGAGCCGCCCTTCGAGCATCATGCTTCCGGCCAGGTCGCTGGCATTGACCGAACCCGTTGCGCGTCCGCCGAACTGCAGCGAGGGGATGTTCAGCACGTCGAATATATGGCTTATTTCGATATCGTTCAGGTCTACGAGCAGCAAATCCTTCGGATTGTCCGAGATGAGGCCGTCAATGTGCAGGTACTGCCCGCCTTTCGTAACGTAAAAGTTGTCGACGTGAATATGACCGCCGGACAGGGTCACGGAAGCGGGTTCAATGTTCCAGAGCGAATCTTTCAGGATGATTTGCGCCTGTGGTATCGTGATTTCCGTCCGCAGCTTTCCGGCGTCGTTTTCCCGGACGAAGAGGGCGGACGCTCTGATTTCGGCTTCGTACCTGTTCTCCTTGTCGTTTGTCCAGAAAAGGGTGGCGTCGATGACGTCGTCTTTCGCGCGGGATTCCAGCCGGATGTAATTGTGCGTGTTACCCTTGTAGTTCTGCGACGCGGTCAGTTCGACGTTCAGCGAATCGCCGGCGTTGTCGAGATGCAGGCGCCCGTTCTCGAACATCGTTTTGCCAATGCTGAAGAGAGGCGCGTCGATGTCCGCGTGCAGAATGTTCGCGGCGCTGTTGTACTGCCCGCGGACGGTGGATTTCCGGAGAAACGCGGCCGGCAGCTTCAGCATGTCGGAAACCGTCTCCGTGTTTTCGACGGTAAAAAGAAAATCGAACCTGTTTTCGCCCTTGCCCGCGCCGTCCCCGAAGGCGCCTGTCAGCGATGGAAGATAGATTCCGGACGTGCGGAGCAAATCGCCGGCGAGCGACGAAAAGGAATAGAGGCCCGTTATCTCGCCGTTTATCATGTCCGACGAGATGCGGGTCCTTTTGTACGGACGTTCGTCCGCCGACGTCTCGAGGCGCAGGCCGTTCAGCGATAAACTGTCGCCGGACGTGCTGATGGACAAATCCTCCAGCTCGATGTATCCGTCGAAATCGTCCGGGCTGTTGCCCGTAAAATTGGCGTTGATGCCGAACGACACTTCCGGGTTTTCGTATCTGTCGGTGAGATGAAGTCTGTCGGGACGGACGTTGCGGATGTTCGCCATGAAATCGAAAAGGGATTTCTCGCCCTCGTTCCTGAACAGTCCCTGGAATTCGATTTTCCCGTTGGGGTCATTTACGTGAACCAGTCCCCGGTATTCGTTCTTCATGAAATTGACTGACAGGTGGATGTTTTCATAGCTGTATCCGTTGTAGTCGAACTCGTTCACCTGCGCCTTTACCGAGCCGGAAACATTTTGTCCCGCCGGTTTTGCAATATCTATTTCCGCGCTGAAGCGGGCTTTCCCGTAAGGATTGCCTTCGTCGAAAAGGTCGCTTATCCTCAGTTCCGAGGATGCGACGTTGCCTTTCAGATAAATCGCCGCGTTTTTTTCGCTGCCTATCAGCATGTCCATACGGACGGAACCTATCGGCGACGAGAGGTTGCCGAATGTGACCAGATGATTCGTGAAGCCGGAAATCTCGCCGGTAAACTCCAGCTTTTCCAGTCTCATCAGCGCTTCGGGCAGCGCCGGATGACTGCCCGTACGGCTGTATATTTCGCGCAGCCCCCCCGCCGTGACGTTCAGTTTCCTGACCTGCCCCAGCACGTACAGTTCCTCATTCCGGCCGGTCAGGCCCTTCAGTTCCATGTTCCCGGAGAACGCCGCCGCCGTGCCGTACTGCAGGTCCAGCCTGTTTAACGATATGTCGTTTGCGGAGCCTGAAATATTTGCCGAAAAGTCGATGACATCCGGAAAATCCCGCAGGAAGGGCAGAAAGGCGGAAAAATCCTCCGGCAGTATTCTGGAGGGAGCGATGTTCACCGTCAGGAGCGCCCTGTCCAGCAGTTCCGGCAGGCTGTCGACGCCGGACAGACGGATTCCCGCCGACGGTACCGAGACGGAAGAGTGGGGGAGGCGGAGCGTCAGATTCCCGACATGGGCCGTGTCTTTTCCGGCGGTTATGTTCATCGACAGCCTGTTGACGTTCAGCCCGGATATTTCGTCGAAGCTCAGTCTGTCAACCCGCGCGTCGATGCTGTCCCTGCCGTAATGCCGGAGCGAAAGTTTCCCGCTGATGTTCCGGACGTGAATATGGCCGGGATTGAACTGTTTCCCCGTATTCTCCCTGTTCAGCACGTCGTACGTGATGCTGCTGCGCCTTATGTGTATGGAATGAACCTGCAACTCGATACCGGAACCGTTCCCGCGCGGGCTTTTCGACAGTGCGTCAAGGATGAACTGCAGGTTAGTTTCGCTTTCGGGCGTATCTCTTTTGATATGGCAGGAGATGCCGAAGAAGCGCACGGTTGTCAGGATGAATCTGCCTTTCAGCGCCGGCAGGAGCTTGAATCCGGCCGTGATGTTGCCGGCTTCGAGGAGCGTCTCTCCCTTTTGGTCGTCAATCCGGACATCCCTGAGCACGATGCGGTTGAGCCAGCTGACGTCGACCGCGCCCGTCTTGACGGACGCGCCCAGCAGTTCCGACAGTTCGTTTTCGGCCATATCCGTTACATTCCGCTGAACAAAAGGAATATTCAGCAAGACGACAGGCAGGACATAACCGATAAAAAACAGAATGGATGCCGTTATTATTATGTATTTTAATCCTCTGATACCGTATCCGTTAATAAAATCGCGCACAAAACTACGCAAAAAAAAATTAGAACAGCAAGAACGCCGAAGAAAAATTGCATGGCGATTCCGTCGCATACGGTTTTGTTTTTTTTTCAGGGAATTATGTATCTTTGCACGGTTTTTGAATTGTATTTTTGCCGTATGCAATGGGATTCAGCGTGAATTGCGTGCAAAGATGCGATCTCCAAACGATTGAAAAATATGATGAAATTTAATCTTCTCCTTGTCTCCCTGTGTTTGCCGGCATCGTTGCTGAATGCACAGGATAAAAGTTTCCGCAGGTGTGAATTTCAATTTACGATGGGTGTGAACTCGCATCAGGCCGTGGAAATAGAGCCGGATTTTTCGCTGATGCTTAACCGGTACGTTGGGTTTACCGCCGGTTTGAACTTTATGAATCAAATGTATGACAATACACATTATTACAGAAGCGGAGCGCATTACTGGATTATTGCAGAAAACTCGAGAAAAGCCATGGCCCTTTTGTTTCGTCCGGCCCTGCGGTTGCGTTTTCCCGTATTCAGGGAGGGGGGCGAATATTTCATCTATTTCAACCTGGAGCCGGGAGCGTTTATAAATCTTACCCCAAACAGCGCCTTGAAATTCGATTTGATAGCTGATGATGATCCGTTGTCCTACGTTTTTCCCCTCGATTCAAAAAGAGTTACGAACAAAGGAGGGCAGGTGTTTTTCTATCACGTGAAGGGATATTTTTCGATTGATTTTGACCGGTGGACGGCTTCGGCAGGGTTTGCGTATTCGGATTTTGATATTTACAGCGGATGGCGAAATATAAAGATTGAAGGTCTCCCGGTGAATGATATGATTTGGAGCAGGAGAACGACGCGCACGCTTTTTGCCTCGCTAAGCTACTGCTTTTAATCTTTTGTTGCGGGAAATGGCATTCGCGATGCGCGCTTTTGGGAAATCATTACCGTCTGTCGCCTCCGCAGAGACATACCCTCCCCCGCCGGCGCAGGCTTGCAGCCCCGTGCCGAATTATCCGTGATTGACAGGCGCGCAGGCGACTCCGCGACCCGCGTAGGCGACTCTGCGACCCGCGTAGGCGACTCCGCGACCCGCGTAGGCGACCCCGCGACTCGCGCAGGCGACTCCGCGACCAGCGTAGGCGACTCCGCGACCCGCGTAGGCGATCCCGCGACCTGCGTAGGCAACTCCGCGACCCGCGTAGGCGACTCCGCGACCCGCGTAGGCGACTCCGCAACCCGCGTAGGCGACCCCGCGACTCGCGTAGGCGACCCCGCGACCCGCGTAGGCGACCCCGCGACTCGCGTAGGCGACCCCGCGACTCGCGCAGGCGACCCCGCGACCCGCGCAGGCGACCCCGCGACCCGCGTAGGCGACTCCGCGACTCGCGTAGGCGACCCCGCGACTCGCGCAGGCGCCTCCGCGACCCGCGTAGGCGACCCCGCGACCCGCGTAGGCGACTCCGCAACAATACCCAAGTCCGGGATTGCCCGCCCAGCCTGTCGGCTATCGGCGGACAGTCCGGGGCTGTTCCGGCGCCGGATGCGTATCTGTTCCTGAAAGGCATCCGTAGAACGAAAAGCCGGAAATCCGTCGAATACGTCTGTCGCCGCTGCCGCCGGGGATTTCCATTCGCTGTTGAAAACTTTATTATGCGGACATGCAATTTATGTTTAATTTTGCGACGATATGGAATCATTTATACATTTACACGTACATACGCAGTATTCGCTGCTTGACGGGCAGGCGTCCATTGACGCCCTGCTTGAAAAGGCGCAGCATGACGGGATGCGGGCGCTTGCCGTGACCGACCATGGAAACATGTTCGGCATCAAGGAATTTTACAATAAGGTAAGGAAGAAAAACAGCAAGCATTCCGGGATAATCAAAGACTGCGAACTGGAATTGCAGCAACTGCTCGACAAGGCCAATCCCACGGAAGAGGAGGATGAGCGGATAAAAAAACTGTCGCATAAAATTCATGAGGAAAGGGAACAGCTTTTCAAGCCGATAATCGGCTGCGAATGTTATTGCGCGCGTAACGGACGCCACCGTAAGGACGGAAAGGAAGACCTTGGCGGATGGCATCTCGTGCTGCTTGCCAAAACGCTGCGGGGCTACAGGAATCTGATAAAGATGGTTTCCTGCTCGTGGACGGAAGGGTTTTATAACCGCCCGCGCATCGACAGGGAACTGCTGGAGAAGTATCACGGGGATATCATCGCATGTTCCGCCTGTCTGGCCGGCGAAGTGCCGCGCCATATACAGGCCGGCGACATGCGACGCGCGGAGGAATCCGTCCTGTGGTTCAAAAACCTGTTTGGCGACGATTATTACCTCGAGCTGCAGCGTCATGAAACGCACGACCCGGATGCCGAACAGGACGTATATCCCCGTCAGGTCGAAGTGAACGCGGCGCTCGTCGGGCTTGCACGCAAACACAACGTCAAACTGATCGCGACGAACGACGTCCACTTCGTGAACGCAGAAGATGCGGCCGCACACGAGATACTCCTCTGCCTGAGCACGAACAAGACCATCAACGACTCGAAGCGCATGCGCTACACCCGCCAGGAATGGATGAAAACGACGGCCGAGATGAACCGCCTCTTTTCCGACGTGCCGGAAGCGCTGCGGAACACCCTCGAAATAGCCGACAAGGTAGAATTTTACGACATCGACTCGCCCGCATTGATGCCTTTCTTTGAAATCGATGCCTCGTTTGGAACGGAAGATCAGTACCGAAGCCGCTATGAGGCGAAAGACCTCATCCGGGAGTTCGGCGAGAAAAATTATCACCGTCTTGGCGGATATGAAAAGGTCATACGCATCAAACTGGAGGCGGACTACCTGGCCCACCTCACCAGCGAAAAAATGCGCGGCCGCTATGACGGCGAGCCGGCCGACGACGTCAGGGAACGTATCGAGTTCGAACTGGCTACGATGAAGACCATGGGTTTCCCCGGATACTTCCTCATCGTGCAGGATTTCATTTCGGCCGCAAGGAAAATGGGGGTGGCCGTCGGGCCGGGACGCGGTTCGGCCGCAGGTTCGGTCGTCGCATACTGCCTGGGGATAACCGACATAGACCCCATCCGGTACGATTTGCTGTTCGAGCGTTTCCTCAATCCCGACCGCATATCCATGCCCGATATCGACATCGATTTCGACGACGACGGGCGGGGCGACGTGCTGAAGTGGGTGACGGACAAGTACGGCTACGACCGCGTGGCGCATATCATCACGTATGGCACGATGGCCTCGAAAATGGCCATAAAGGACGTTGCACGCGTGCTGGAACTGCCCCTGTCGGAATCAAACCGCCTGGCAAAACTCGTGCCCGACCGCATGCCGGATGTCGGCGGACAGCCCGTCAAACTGAATCTGGCCAACTGCCTGAAATACCTGCCGGAATTTAAGGCGGAAATGACCGGCGCCAATCCGCTGATAAGGAAAACGCTGGATTTTGCGCGCCAGCTCGAAGGCACGGTTCGCAATACGGGCGTCCATGCCTGCGGAATCATCATCGGCCGGCAGGACATATCGGATATCGTGCCCGTATCCACGGCCGAAGACAAGGAAACGGGCGAAACGCTCCTTGTCACCCAGTACGAAGGCTCCGTCATTGAAGACACCGGCCTTATCAAAATGGACTTCCTCGGGCTGAAAACGCTCTCCATCATAAAGGAAGCCATCGAAAATGTGCGGCAGACGACCGGCGAAGTTATCGACATCACCCGTATAAACATGGAAGACGGGAAGACGTACCGGCTCTATTGCCAGGGAAAGACCACCGCCACGTTCCAGTTCGAGTCCGCCGGCATGCAGAAATACCTGAAAGAGCTGCAGCCCTCAAAGTTTGAAGACCTCATCGCGATGAATGCCCTCTACCGTCCGGGGCCTATGGACTACATACCGTCGTTCATTGCGCGCAAGCACGGGCGTTCGGAAATCGTTTACGACATACCCGTCATGGAGCGCTACCTCAAGGACACTTACGGCATTACCGTCTATCAGGAGCAGGTCATGCTCCTCTCGCGCCTGCTTGCCGGCTTCACCCGCGGCGAAAGCGACACCCTGCGCAAGGCCATGGGCAAGAAGCAAAAGGACAAGATGGACGAGATGCGCGAAAAGTTCTTTTCCGGCGGCGAGGCAAACGGGCATGAACGCAAGGCGCTGGAAAAAATATGGGGCGACTGGGAAAAATTCGCATCCTACGCCTTTAATAAAAGTCACGCGACATGCTATTCGTGGGTCGCCTATCAGACCGCCTACCTGAAAGCAAATTACCCGTCGGAATACATGGCCGCGGTTCTGAGCCGCAACCTCTCGAACATCCGGGAAATAACCAAGGCGATGGACGAATGTAAGGCAATGGGGCTGCAGGTGCTCGGGCCCGACGTCAACGAATCGCACCGCAAGTTCGGCGTGAACAGAAAGGGAGACATCCGTTTCGGGCTCGTAGCCGTCAAGGGGGTAGGGGAGGGCGCCGTCCAGAACATAATCGAGGAACGCGAAAAAAACGGCCCGTACCGGGACCTGTACGACTTCATGGAACGCGTGAATCTTACCGCATGCAACAAGAAAGTGATTGAAAGCCTTGCCCTGTCGGGCGCTTTCGACAATCTCGGAGTGCGGCGGGAGCCTTTTGTCACGCCAAACGAAAAGGGAGAAACGTTCACCGAAACCGTATCCCGTTACGGGACAAAATATCAAATAGACAGACAGATGGCGACCAATTCGCTTTTTGGCGCGGATGCCGCCATTGACATAGCAAAGCCTGAAATACCCAGGTGCGAAGACTGGAGCGACCTGGAGCGCCTGAACCGGGAAAAGGAACTGATTGGAATTTATCTTTCCGCCCACCCGCTCGATGCCTACCGCGTGATACTTACGCACGTCTGCAATACGGGAATGGCCGATGTGGCCGGTCGCGAGGATTTGAAAAACCGGGATTTGCTGCTTGGCGGCATCGTTACCGCCTTCCGCGAGGGAACGACCAAACGCGGCAGCCCGTACGGCATTGTGACGCTCGAAGACTTTACGGGAAGCGGCGAAATAGCGCTGTTTGGCAAGGACTACGTCGATTACGGCAAATTTGGCCGGCCGGGCATGTACCTGCTTATCCGGGCCGTGGTGGAACCCCGCAGCGTACATGTCGAAACGCTTGATTTCAAGATAAAATCAATCACGCTTTTGCAGGATGAAAAAAGCAGGCTTATCCGGAAATTAAGCATTTCGGTGCCCATCGACGAACTGGATGACACGATGGTGGAGGACCTCTCGTCGCTTCTTCAGAACAGCAGCGGTAAAACAGCGCTGCTGTTCAATGTGACGGACGACAGCTGCAACGTATCGCTTGCTCTCGTTTCGGGAAGAAACGGCGTGGACGTGACGCAAACACTGGTCGACGGCCTGGAGCGCATGGATAATATCCGGTTTACAATCAATTGAACAGAGTAATCAACATATTAATAAATTTGTAAATTAAGAATTATGGCATTAAAAGTAACTGACGAAAATTACAGCGAATTACTGAGCGGGGACAAACCCGTTGTACTGGATTTCTGGGCTGAATGGTGTGGCCCGTGTCGCATGGTCGGGCCAGTCATTGACGAATTGGCGGCAGAATATGAAAACCGCGTCGTTGTCGGCAAGGTTGATGTGGATGATAACGACGATATAGTTACTGAATACGGAATACGCAACATCCCGACGGTTTTGTTTTTCAAGGACGGGGTCGTTATCGACAAACAGGTCGGCGTGGCGCAAAAATCGGTTTTTATTGAAAAAATGAACAGGTTACTGGAATGATGAAAAGTTTAAAAGTACCTTATGTGCCGATGCTGGACGAACTGGAACTGAAGCACGCGGCCGAACGCATGGAAACGGAGGCTTTGCGGCAGAGCGTGGATGTGGTCAACTGGGATGAATACCCCTACAAACCCGTTGTGGCGTTCGATATAGCCCGTGGTGAACGGGATTTGTATCTGCATTATTTCGTCAGGGGACTGTCGCTGCGTGCGACGGCGGACGAAGACGGAGCGTACGTTCACCCGGACAGTTGCGTCGAGTTCTTCATGCGCCGGACGGAGGAAATGTTCTATACGAATTTTGAGTTCAACTGCATCGGCACGTGCCTTGCCGCCCGCGGAACGACCCGCAATGAACGGGAGCCGTTTACCGCGGACGAATACAGGAGGATACGGCGCTATACGACGGTTCAGCGCGAGGCCTTTGCCGAAAAAACGGGTATTCACGAATGGGAACTGACCGTAGCCATACCCTTTGAACTGATGGGACTTGATGCATCATCTCTGCCGGACATGATTAGGGGTAATTTCTACAAATGCGCCGATGAAACAGCCAATCCGCATTTCGTGACATGGAGTCCCGTCGCGCTGCCGTCGCCGGACTATCACTGTCCCGGACATTTCGGCGAGATTCGGTTCTGAATCTCCGGATTCGAACCGTAACGCTCAACATCCGGCGACGGTAACCGGTAATCGTCTTATCGCCGACGGTTTCCGTCCCCGTCATTGCGAGGAACGAAGCAATCCAGGCACAGGCGACAACCTGGATTGCTTCGTTCCTCGCAATGACGGGAGAAATACAATGCACAAAAATATCCCGCGTGAAGTCCAAGCTCC
>JAIRYY010000243.1 GCA_031267485.1 Tannerella sp. | reverse complement strand
CAGGGCAAGGTTGGCGTTGGTCACCGGACGGTTGGTCAGCGCCTCGCTCGAGATGGCGGCCACCGCGCCGGAGAGGTTCGCTTTCTTCTGCACGCCGTATCCGACAACGACCACTTCTTCCAGCAACTGGGAGTCTTCCTCCAGGACGACGTCGATCGTTGTCCGGTTGCCTACTGCAATCTCCTGTGTCACGTATCCGATATAGGATATTTGCAACACGGCGTCGTCCTGCGGGACATTCAAGCTGAAACGGCCGTCAATGTCCGTCACAGCTCCACCCGCACGTATTCCTTTCACCACGATGTTAGCGCCAATCACCGGTTCGCCGTTGACGCCTATCACTGTACCCGTGATCCGCTTGCCGGCTTGTTGATCCGTAGCCGTAGCGGGAGCCGAAAGCGAAGTTCCCTTTCTGGAAAGCATTATATGCGTACCGGTCAGGGCATACTCCACGTCCGTAGTTGCCAGCAGGTTATCCAGTACTCCGGATACGGTCTGCCTCTTCGCTTTTATCGAGACGCGGTGGTTGATGTTCACCTCACTGTTGAAGATGAACAGGTAGTCCGTCTGCCGCTCGATCTCATCCAGAACAGCGCTCAGCAGAACATTATGTCTGTTGAGCGTCACTCTTGCATTCTGCGAGTGTATATTCTCTGCGAAAGAATACATTACGCACACTGTGAGCAAAAATGTTGCCAATCTCATAATTTTAAAAATTTTGTAAAATTGTAATTTACGGAGGATAAAACCCTTCATAAAAGATTTATTTTTCATATCTTTGTGTTGTTTTTAGATTAATACATTTGTTTGTAAAATAATTGTGTTAACTCATGGCCGGCAGCGGTTACAGACGCTTGCCGGCTTTCTTTTTCTTCCGGTATTCATGCTTTTTTGTTTTTTCCCATAGGCAATTTGTTTTTTAAGGTAAAGAAACTCGTTATATGTTAGTACAGTTCACTGGATTTACTCAATGTATATGATTTGCGTTTCGTCGTCCCGCCGGTAAGAGAAACGTATGTTTTTCTGCAACACCCGCAGGGCATAGTCGATCCCGTCGGTATAGCGGAATTTGCCCGTGAAGGATAAATTCTTCGCTTTCGCGTTTTTCACCCGGACGGATACGCCGTAATACTTTTCAAAATCGTGCATGATTTCGACGAACGGAGCATTGACGAAACAGATCAGTCCTTCGCGCCAGCGGTATCGCGTGTAGTCGTTTACGGCTTCGACCAGCAATTTTCCGTCCTTCAGCGTTGCCTTTGTATCCGGCTTCAGCAGTATGCCGTCGTCTGCGCCGCCGTTCAGGCGGACGTGGAGGCTGCCGTTCATCAGGGTGGTTTCAAAATGGCTTTCCGATGCGTAGGCATCTACGTTGAAGCTGGTACCCAGAACTTCGACGGAGCCTTGCGCCGTCTGCACGACAAAGGGGCGATCCCGGTCTACGGCTACTTCAAAATAGGCCTCTCCGTTCAGCGTCATCATCCTTTTGTCGCGGCCGAAAGAGGCGGGATAGGAGAGGTTAGAGCGTGCATTCAGCCATACGTTCGTGCCGTCCGGCAGCGTAATATTCACCCTTTGTCCGGCGGGGACGGAGACCGTCTGCAGGGCAGAATCCCCGGCGCGTTCGCGCTGCAGAAAATAGGTGTAGCTGAGAGCCACGGCAATGGCGGCGACGGCGGCCGCTCCGGCGACTCGCTTCAGGAACGTGCCGGCGCGTGCCGTCCGTTGCCGTCCGGGCATTTCTTCCCGCACATTCAGCAGAATCGCGTCGAACAGCCGGCGTTCTTTCAGGAAAGTGCGCCGGTTTTCGGCAGAAGTTTCCATCCACTCGCGTACCTGCACTTCCTCGTCGTGCGATGCCGTTCCGTTAAAAAATCCGTATAGTATGTTTTTGTTCATCTTTTATCCCTATCTTATAGTATAATCTATTGAGGGAAGCAGATCCCTAGTGGAAAATCAAAAAAAATTCAGATAAAAAGATATAAAAATGCCGGGAGGTAATCTTTCAGGTTGATTCTCAGTTGCTTCAGCGCTTTGGAAATGTGAAACTCTACGCCCTTTACCGTCATGTCCGACCGTTCTGCGATTTCGTGGTAAGACAGGTTCCGGTAGCGGCTCATGATGAAGATGCGGCGTGTCTGTTTGGGCAGCGCCGTCAATGTCCGGTCGACAATCGCCTGGATTTCGGCGGTGAAAAGTTCTTCGGGATCACATGCTTCCAGCGTTTCCACCTGGGTACGCAACTTCCATTCGGCATGACTACGGAGTTTCTCTTCCACGATATCGCGCACATGCTCGTGCTGCAGATATGTCAGGCACTTGTTCCTGATGATGCCGAAGATATAGGCCGGCGCATGGGTATCGGGCGGCAGGGCATCTTGTTTTTCCCAGTAATAGGCAAAAGCGTCGGCGGTGATGTCTTCGGCTACGGACGTATCGTGGATATACGTATACGCAAAGCGGATAAAGCGTTCCCGATAGTCTGTATATAAAAGGTTAAATAGTCGCAGTTTGTTTGCCGAATCCATACTTGAATAATAATATTGGGTACAAATGTACGGATAAATTTTTAGAAACGACGAATAAAAAAAGTTACAAAATAATTACGGTTTGATTACAACCGAAAGGTTTGAGATATTGAACAGATATCCGGCAGACAGCGTTTTCGGCGAGAAGCAGTTTGTGGCGCTTTATTTTCCAAAAAACGGTGGAGTGTGGAGGAATATCATAAATCGCTTAAACAAAATGCTTCTTTGGCTAAATCGCCTGCAAGAACGCTCACGACACAAAACAACCATTTATTTGCTTCACTCTTGGCCTGTGTTAAATTGGAAAGATTAAAGTTCGCTCACAAATTAAATCATTTTGCCCTCAAAGCGAAAATCTATTTGGCTGCTTCCAAAGCCGCTTGGGATGAACTTTATAACCTGAGTTCGATATAAGCCGAATCCCCAAAAAAACGGCACGGGCTACAAGCCCGCGCCAGCGAGAGTGACGCCGGATATCCCCGTCATTGCGAGGAACGAAGCAATCTCTGCGTGTATCGGCGATTGCTTCGTTCCTCGCCATGACGGAAAGGGAGAACGCAATGACGATGGGATTCGGCTTATATCGAACTCAGGTTATTACTGCGGGTCGACATCGTAATAGTATGAGACATTTTTGAAACGGGTATCATGCTTTATTTCCTGTTCTATATTATCAATCAGATGGCGCATCTTTTGTATGGAATATGAAATATCTATTTTCAAAATTATTGTTCTTATATGTAATAATCGTACTCGTGAAACGGTCGGTATCACCGGATTTGAGACTGCTTTGCCGAGAGATTGTTGCAGACGGGATGACAGATAGGAGGATGCACTTTCAAGTAACCGTTCATCGCGACTTCGCACTGTTATATTTATCAAACGGGTATATGGCGGGTAGCGGAAAACATTTCTTTCTTCGAGTTGCTTTTTTGCCATGCCTTTATAATCATAATTTATTATTTGACGGAATATATCGTTATCCGGCAGGGAGGTCTGTACTATAACCGTTCCCTTTTTATCCTGACGGCCGGCTATTCCGCTTCCCTGAATAACGGTCTGAAAGGTTCTCTCGTATGCCCTGAAGTCGACGGCATTTACAGCTCCGACTTTAACCTAAGTTTTCCAGCCTGAAAAAATAGCCATAAAAACAGCAAAAAATACAAATCTCGATATATTGTAGTTGATGCAACAGACAAAGGAAATGAAGACCGACGGCG